>JBGSII010000157.1:0-7494 GCA_041742555.1 Ilumatobacteraceae bacterium | reverse complement strand
GCCCCCACTGCCCCGGCCGCTCCCGCTGGCATCGGCGCGCACGGCCAGCAGCGGGTCGCCGACACGCACCAGCGGGATCAGCGTCGCCAGGGGATCGCGTCGCGGGTCGGCGGTGTAGACACCGTCCATGTCGGTGAGCAGCACCAGCACGTCTGCACCGATGCTGTTCGCCAGCAGTGCCGCGAGCCGGTCGTTGTCGCCATAGCGAAGTTCGTCGTTGGCAATGGCGTCGTTCTCGTTGACGACCGGAATGCAGCCCAACTCCAGGAGTCGCTCGATCGTGTTGCGTGCGTGGAGATACTGCGTCCGGTCGACGAAATCGTGCGGGTCGAGCAACACCTGTGCGCCGACCAGATCGTGGCGCGCGAGCTCGCGGTTGTACGCCTCGACGAGTCGACTCTGTCCAGCCGCGGAAATGGCCTGCAAGGTCTGGATGTCGGTCGGGCGCGCCGTGAGACCGAGCGCCGCGACCCCAGCGGCCACCGCACCCGACGACACCACGACCACCTCGTGGCCGTCACGTCGAAGCCCAGCCACCTCGTCGGACAGCTTGGCGACCGCTCCGACGTCGATGGCGCCACGATCGTCGGTGATCGATGCGGTTCCGATCTTCGCTACGACACGCATGACGGTCTCAGAGGTCCGGCGAGTACTCGAAGCTGAACTCGCCGATCCAGATGATGTCGCCCTCGCGGGCCCCCGCCTTGGCGAGCATCTTCGGCACACCCAGCCGCTCGAGGCGGTAATCGATGTACGACAGCGCTTCTGGCGTGGTCACGTCGTTGAGCGCCACGACGCGCTCGACGTCGCGTCCGAACAGTCGGAACTCGCCGTCGCCGATTCGTTCGACCGCCGCACCACTCGCCTCGGGACGCAGAACGACGACACCCTCGTGCCACTCGACGCTCTGCCGGGCGTCGTGGACCTCGCGAGCCAACTGTCCGACCACGTCGGCCACCCCCTGCCCGGTCACGGCCGACATGATCGCACCGCCCCATCCCATGGCCTCGAGTTCGGTCGCTTGCACGACGTCGGCCTTGGTCCCGACGACCACCCGTGGACGATCCAACAGCTCCGGGCGGTACGCGCCGAGTTCGTGGAGCAAGATGCGCTCCTGTTCCTGCGGACCCACGCCGTCCATCGAGGCGAGGTCGAGCAGCAGGCACAACACGCGAGCGCGCTCGATGTGGCGGAGGAACTGGTGTCCGAGCCCCTTGCCCTCACTGGCGCCCTCGATCAGGCCGGGAATGTCCGCCACGACGAACTCGGTGGCGTCGTCGACTCGGACGACACCGAGGTTCGGCTCGAGCGTCGTGAACGGGTAGTCCGCGATCTTCGGTTTCGCAGCGGAGATCACACTGATGAACGTCGATTTGCCGGCGTTGGGAAACCCGACGAGCGCCACGTCGGCCATCAACCGGAGCTCGAGCCGAAGCCAGCGCTGCTCGCCGTGCTCGCCCTGCTCGGCGAAGCTCGGAGCCCGACGCTTGTTCGACAGGAACTTGGCGTTGCCGCGACCGCCTCTTCCACCGGCTGCGGCGAGCCAACGATCGCCGTGATTGACGAGCTCGGCGAGCATGTCGCCGGAGTACATGTCGAACACGACGGTCCCCATCGGCACCGTGATGTCGAGCGACGGCCCGCGTCGACCGTGCATGTCCTTGCCCTTGCCATGGACGCCGTCCTCGGCGCGCCGGTGCGGGTGGTCGCGAAACGCGAGCAACGACGAGACGTTGTGATCGGCGACCAGCCAGACATCGCCACCGTTGCCGCCATCGCCGCCGTTGGGGCCACCCATCGCCTCGGGCCCCTCCCGACGGAAGCTGATGCAGCCCGCGCCGCCATCGCCCCCACGTACGTTCAGTTGGCACTCGTCGACGAACTGCGACATTTCTTCGAGGCTAACGCCCTCGACGCGACGCCATCTCCTATCGTTTTCGCATGGCCGAACTCCCCTATCCGGACTCGGCCGGCGAACGCGCCGAACGGTGGGCCGCCACGATGACCGGCCACGGCACCGACGACGTCGTCGTCGCGCATGCCGACTCGACCGCCATCGTCGGCGACGCGTTCGTCCGGACACGTGCGGCCCGCGAGGAACACGAAGCCGAGACGCTGGCCACCAACGCCACCCGCGCGCACGGGGCGGGACACCGAGCGGTCCCGGAGGACCCCGATCCGTTCCGCACCTGCTTCGAACGCGACCGAGATCGAATCCTCCACGATTCGGCGTTCCGCCGCCTGGCAGGCAAGACGCAGGTGTTCGTGTTCCCCGACGACCATCAGCGCACGCGGATGACCCACGCGCTCGAGGTTGCGCAGGTCGCCCGTTCGGTCGCCGAGTCGTTGAGCCTGAACGTGCCGCTCGTCGAGGCCATGGCGATCGGCCACGACTGCGGTCATGGCCCAGGCGGGCATGCCAGCGAGGACGCGTTGTCGCCGTATCTCGACGGGGGGTTCGACCATGCGCCGTGGGGTGCCGACGTCACCTTGCAGCCGCTGAACCTCTGCGCGGAGACGCTCGACGGGATCCGCAACCACTCCTGGAGCCTGCCGGCACCCAGCACGCCGGAGGGCGAGGTCGTGTCCTGGGCCGACCGGATTGCGTACGTCTGCCACGACTTCGAAGATGCGGTGGCGGCCGGGATCGTCACCGCCGACATGCTGCCCGCGATCGTCGCCGAACGATGCGGGCGCGACCGCTCGGGTCAACTCGGCACCTTCGTTCGAGCGATGGTGGCGGCGACGACGGCGACGGGTCGAATCGGCATGGTGCCGGATATCGCGGAAGCGCTCGCCGAGTTCCGGCGCTTCAACTACGAGTACGTGTACCTGCGCCCCGCCAGCCAGCACCAGGCGGCGGCGGTGGTCTCGCTGCTTCGGGCTCTCGTCGAGCACTACGCCGATCGGCCCCATGCAATCCCCCACCAGACGATCGCTGCTGCGCTCGGCGATCGAGCCGACTACATCGACGCCGGCGGCCCCGAGGCGCTCCGAGCCGCGGTCGCATACGTCGCGGGGATGACCGACCGCTTCGCTTGCCAGCAGGGTCTCGCGCAGCTGGCGTGGGATCCAGCGAAGCTGCCGCGGGGCATCGGTGTGTCCGGTCTCGGCGCCTGACGTCGTGGCAGCGCTCAGCGAGCGAACGGCGAGTGCGTACCGATGTACATCGCCCGGATCCCCAGACCCATGATGAAGAGACTGCCGAGTCCGTACAGGAGATACACCTTGTCCTTCACGAACGGGCTGCCTCGATAGCTGTAGAGAATCCCCACGGCGACGATGCAGCTGAAGCCGTAGAGGGCGTGGAACTGGTCGAGTTCGAGCCCGTACCGATCGAGCATCACCACACCCACGACGGCGATCACGAACGTCGACAGCTGCGCCACGACGGTCGCCCACCACAGCAACCGAACGCGCAGTGCGGGCGCCGCGTGGGCGACGAGCGCCCACACCCCGACGACCGCATTCGACACGATGAGGAACCAGGCAAGGGCGCGATGGACGTCGTAGAGCTCCACTGGTCGGTCGAGATCAGATGCCGCAGTCGCCGCCACCGAGGATGGCGGTGACCGTCGCATCGTCGGTCACGCCGGTGAGGAACCCACGCAGGCTGTCGTTGACGAAGAAGAACGGCGGGGTGAAGTCGTCTTCGGGATTGATGGTGGCTGCGGGGTACGCCGCGCGGACGTCGACGACACGCGAGCCGATCGCAACACCGCGGGTGGTCTGCAGACCGACCGGCGCGGCGCCGATCTCGCCCTGGTCGCCGTACGCGTACCCGAAGAAGTGACGTCGGCCCTGCACGACCTCGGAGACGTCGCCGAACAACAACACGAGCACGCCCCACGCAACCTGACGGATCTCTGTTCCCGAGCACAGTCCGATGGTCAGCGGATCGATCCATCCGGTGTCGTTGCTCGGCGGTCCGAGGTACGAGTTCAGGTACTCGACGACACCGTCCGGATCGGCTCCGAAACCGGCGGTGCCGATTCCATCGCCGCTGAGCAGGAGTTCGGCAACCGCGGGATCGGCCACCGTCGTGCTCGGCGCCACCGTGGTCGAGGTGGTCGTCGTCGAGGTGGTCGTGGTCGTGGTGGTCGTGGAGGTCGTGGTGGTGGTCGTCGACGTCGTGGTGGGCAACAACGTGAATTCGGTGGTCGCGGCGGAGTCGTCGTCGGAACCGCCGCAGGTCGCGAACGTGAGTCCTGCGCTGATGACGAGGGCAACCGTGCGCCGAATCATGACCGACATCATGTCCGAGTCTGCTCGACCAGCGGCGGATCCCAGCGTCACCCCAACTCGCAGGAATGAGGGTGGGTCAGGGGGCGGGAAAGATCCAGGCCGTGCGCACAGGCGGTTGCGCGTCGTGTTCGATGAACCACTCGGTCCCGAACGACTCCGCGAACGCCTCGTCGGGCATCTGGAGGAAGAACGACGTGTCCTCGATCTGACTGCGATGACATCGCATCGCGTCACGTTTTGCGTCGAGGTGCGCGGACACGTCGACCGCCAGCGTCAGCTCCGCCTCCGGCGTGCCCATCGGATTCCCGTCGTCGGCCGGGCCATTGGGATCGAACTCGTCCTGTTCGTCGTCCGGACCCAGGGTCGCGCCGGCTTCGCGCGCCGCCTCGATCATCCGGACGAACGCGTCACGGTTCATCGTCGCCTCCAGCACCCGCACCTCCGGCACGAGACGTGAGGCGACCAGCCCGACCCGGTGAACGGCGATGTGGTCGGGATGCCCGTAGTTGCCGTGCCAGTCGTAGATCGTGAGGACGTCCGCCGACTCGGATCGCAACACCTCGGCCAGGCGCGCGCCTGCCTCCTCGGGGTCGGCGAGGTGGAAGCTGTTCGGGTCCCCGTTCTGCTCCCAGCCCGTCATGCCAGAGTCGGTGTATCCGAGCCAGACCACACGATCGATGCCGAGCACACGCGCCGACGCCTCGGTCTCCGCGCGCCGACGATCGACGAGTGTCTCGTGCGGACCCAGGTCGTCGGGCACCTCGCCGTGGTCCCCGTTGGTCGCGACGACGAGCACCACCCGATGACCTTCCGCCGACGCCCGGGCGATCGTCCCCCCGGTACTGATCACCTCGTCGTCGGGGTGAGCGTGAAAACAGACGAGTGTCCCCACGACGGCGTCAGCCGGCCTGGCGAATCGCGCCGGCCTCGGCCCACGCGTCGATCGTGGCTGCGTCGACACCCCACGCCTCGAACACCTCGCGGGTGTGCGCTCCCGCGTGTGCGGGCGGGCTCACGACCTCTGCGGTCGTGCGACTGAACCGCGGAGCCGGCGCCGGCTGCAACGTCCCTGCAACCTCGATGAAGGTTTGGCGTTCGACGTTGTGGGGATGCTGAGCCGCCTGACCCATCGTGAGCACCGGGGCAAAGCAGACGTCGGTCGCTTCCATGAGCTCGCACCACTCGGCCTGTGTCTTCTGCGCGAACACGTCGGCCAGGCGTTGCTTGAGCGAGGGCCATTCGGCCTTGTCCATCTGCTTCGCGAACTGCTCGTCGCCGTCCAGTCCGGTGAGCCGCATCAATTCGGCATAGAACTGCGGCTCGATCGAGCCCAGCGAGATGTACTCACCGTCGCTGCAGCGGTACACGTCGTAGAAGTGAGCACCGGTGTCGAGCAGGTTGGTTCCCCGGGCGTCCTCGTCGAACATCCCGATCGTGCGGAACGCCCAGAACATCGACATGAGCACCGCAGCACCATCGACCATCGCGGTGTCGACGACCTGGCCCTGCCCGCTGCGCTGTGCCTCGAGAAGCGCACACACGACACCGTACGCGAGGAACATCCCGCCGCCGCCGAAGTCGCCGACCATGTTCAAGGGTGGGACGGGAGCCTCGCCGGCACGCCCGAAATGGGCGAGCGCGCCGGCGAGCGCGATGTAGTTGATGTCGTGGCCCGCTGCCTGCGCGTACGGCCCCTCCTGGCCCCAACCGGTCATGCGGCCGAACACCAGCTTCGGGTTCCGGGCACGACACTCGTCCGGACCGACGCCGAGCCGTTCCATGACACCCGGCCGGAACCCCTCGATCAGCGCATCGGCCGACTCGACGAGCGTGAGCAGGGCCTCCACTCCGTCGGGATGCTTGAGGTCGATCGCCACGTTCTTGCGGCCGCGCAGCAGCACGTCGTAGTGAGGGCCTTCGGGAAGTGGGCCGCGGACCGCCCCGGCGCGTTCGACGCGGATCACTTCGGCCCCCATGTCGGCGAGCAGCATCGCGGCGAAGGGTCCAGGGCCGATGCCCGCGATCTCGATGATCTTGTATCCGGTGAGGGGTCCAGCCATGGGTGTCAGCTCCGATTCGTGGATGGGTGGGTGATCATGCTCGCCCGGACGTGGCCGCCGATCGCCTCGGCGAGCACGGGCCACAGGGGCTCCGGGTGGTCGTGGCCCATGTCGGCGAGCAGGAGGTAGCGGGAACCCGGGACCAGTTCAGCGGTGCGCTCGCCGCCTTCCGGCGTGATCAGCGTGTCGTCGCGGCCGTGGATGACGAGCATCGGGATCTCGAGCGCGGCGAGGCCTTCGCTGCGGTCGCCCGACGCGTAGATCGCGGCGAGTTGGCGCGTCGCCCCTTCGGGGTAGAAGCACCGGTCGTATTGGGCCGCAGCGTTCTCCTGCAACCAGTCGAGGTCGCAGTACTTCTTCGACGCCCAGATCCTCGAGTTCAGCGAGGCGGCGATGTACTCGTCGCGACCGGGAGGCTGTGGCGCGAGCAGTGCGTCGCGGGCCTCCGGCGTCGGGCGGCCGACGCGTGGGTCGCCTGGGCTGCTCATCACCGAGGTGACGCTGGCGATGCGGTCGGGATGCTCGATCGCCATCGTCTGGACGATCATCCCGCCCATCGAGTTGCCGACGATGTGGGCCCGATCGATCCCGAGATGATCGAGCAGCCCGATCCCGTCGGCGGCCATGTCGGACAAGGTGTAAGGCACCAGCGGGAGCGGGTCGCCGTGCAGCGACGCTGTCAACACGGCGCCGGGCGACACGCGCTGGCCGTCGAGCTTGCTGGACAGGCCGACGTCGCGGTTGTCGAACTGGATCACGAACAGGCCTTGTGCGACCAACTGGTCGACATAGCCGCGTTGCCACGAGATGAGTTGGCTCGTGTACCCGTTGACGACCAGGAGCGGTGGGTTCGCGGGGTCACCGATGGTGACGTACTCGAGTTCGATCCCGGTCGGGAGGACGGCGCGCGGCATGCGACGAGTGTTGCAGAGTGATTCCGGTCGTCGACAAACGGAGCATCGAACCGCGCTCAGGCGGCGCGGATCGTGGGTGGTCCGGTGGTGTGGATGGTGCCGTCGGGCAGGCTGAGGGTGAGTTGTCGGTTGGGTCCGAGTTCGATGGTCCAGCCGTCGTGGTGGATGTTGGCGTGATGCAGGCTGCAGACGGGCAGGAGGTTGTCCAGGTCGGTGTTGCCGCCGTTGCTCCACCAGATGATGTGGTGGAGTTTGCAGCGGTCGTAGTGCACCGC
>JBGSII010000156.1:0-1819 GCA_041742555.1 Ilumatobacteraceae bacterium | reverse complement strand
GCGTGCGACCCGACCCGCCGAGGCGACATCGCTCGACAACAACTCGCACGCCCGCGCTCGGGCGACCGGCGCCATTCCCGGCGAAGTTGCCCATGTCGCTCCCTCCGCGACGCCGCCTGCCACGTTCGCCGACGGCGATCCGACGCCGGCAGCAAACGCACTACGCGGAAAGCCGGCCAAAGGGCTCACGCAGGAATGGCGACCGGCCTTCACCGTCGTCGCGCTGCTCCTCGTGGCCGGCCTGGTCGTCGGCATGCTCTTGTGGTCCAGCATGAGCTTCGGAGGCGGCGACCCGGTCACCTCGACGACGGCGCTGCCGGCGACCGAAGCGAGCCAGGCTCCGAACGACGCTGCTGTCGCCATCGGCCCGGCCGCGATCGCCACCGTCACGGCGTACGACCCCGGCGGTGATGGCACCGAGAACGATGGCGACGCCGTGCTGGCGCTGGCCGACGGCGATCCGGCCACCTCCTGGGCGACCACCTGCTACTCGTCGAAGTACATGGGCGGCAAGCCGGGAGTCGGCATGGTCGTCACCTTCGACGATCTCGCTCAGCAAGCGATCAGCGTCGATGTCCAGAGCGGCCCGTACCAGATCGACTTCTTCGCCTCGGACGCCGAGGCCATCCCCGGTTCGGTCGAGGAGTGGGGGGCACCGCTCGGCGCAACCGCCTTCGCCAACGACCCGGCGACGGTCGTGTCACCGGTTCCGTCGGCACCTGCCAGGCACATGCTCATCCTGCTCAAGGAACTCGGCAGCGACGGTTCGTGCAGCGACGCGAATCCGTATCGCGGTCGTCTCGGCGAGATCGCCGTCGCAGGCTGACAGGCCTCGGCAGGGCAACCTGCCATCGCATGGGGCCGCCGGCCGAGTCGGTACGCTCGGATGATTCCTCGCGAACTCGATGATGCTGCCTTGGTTGCCGCCGCACAAGGCGGCGACCGGTTCGCGCTCGATCAACTGCTGCGTCGTCACTACGAACGGATCCACGCCGTGTGTCGGCGAGTTGCCGGCAGCACCCGAGATGCCGACGACGCCTGTCAGGAGGCACTGATCAAGATCGTGCGCAGCCTGCCGCGCTTCGACGGCCGGTCGTCGTTCGGCACCTGGGCGTACCGCATCGCGACGAACGCCTCGCTCGACGAACTGCGCAAACGCCAGCGCCGCCCGAGCCTGCACGCCGTCGACGACGAACATCGGCCCGAACTCGTCGACACCCGGGCCGACAGCTACACCGAGCAGTTCCCGGATCGACTGCTGCTCGACGACGCGCTCGATCGCCTCCCCGAGGATCTCCGAATTGCAGTCGTGCTCCGTGACGTCGCCGATCTCGACTACGCCGAGATCGCCGAAACGCTCGACGTTCCGATCGGTACCGTCAAGTCTCGGATCTCGCGGGGCCGTGCGGCACTGGCATCGCTGCTCCGACTCGATGAGCACCCGCAACCGGGAACTCGAGGGAACCAACCACCCGACGACGAACGTCCAACAGACCCGATATGAGCGACGATCTGACCCTGCTTGCGAGCGCGTACCTCGATGGCGACGTGACCGCAGACGAGCGCGCCCGTGTGGAGAGCGACCCAGAGGTCCTCGCGCTCGTCGACCAGCTCCGATCGGTTCGGGCGCTGCTCAACGATGTCGAGCCCCCGTCGATCTCGGTTCGCGAGGCTCAGCTCGCCACCGTCCTCGACATCTGGGATCGTCTCCCGCAACTCGAGCGCACCGGCGCTCGCCGAGACGTCACACCGGTTGGCGTCGATGCCGCCGCCGTGGCCGGCGCGGTTTCGGTCACCGCGGCGACACCACTCAGCGGTC
>JBGSII010000155.1:0-4631 GCA_041742555.1 Ilumatobacteraceae bacterium | reverse complement strand
GATTTGTCGAGGAGGGTCTGCGCGCGGGCTTGGACCACCGAGTTCGCGGACCGCGAGGCAGCGGTTCGGGTGATCACGGCGATCGACATCGCGCCGTGGCTCGACGACGCGCCCAGGCCCGATCGTTACGGCGGCCAGGTCGAGACCGCGGAGCGGCGCATCACCTCCGCGCTCGATGCGATCGATCCTGATGGGCGGGCGAAACGTTCGATCGTGTTGGAGGGCGCTCGGCAGGCCCTCGCCGAGGCCGAGCAGGCCGCCGACCTCGTCGTCGTCGGGACCCGCGGTCACGGCCGGATCACCGCCGGTCTGCTCGGCTCGGTGAGCTCGTGGTTGCTGCACGACTCGACCGTTCCGGTCGTCGTCGTCCCGAGCCGCTGACTGTCGACGGTGGTCAGTCGGCGTGCAGTTTGGGCTCGCCGGGGTGGAACGGTTCCCCGGGCGCCGGCATTGCCGCGAGCGACTCGGTCGCGGGTTCGCTGTCGGTGGCCGACCAACCCAACGAGTTGTCCGGACGAGCATCGTCGACGATGTGGTAGCGGCGGCCGGTGACCACCATCGACTCGATGCGAACGAAGTTCGGCTTGTCCCACGCCAGCCACGGGAACAGTGGTAGATCCTCGGCGTCGAACAACTCTTGCATTCGTTCGATCGGGCGAGCCTGGCCCTTGACGACGACGCTCCAGGCCGTCCGGTCATCCGGCTCGTACCCGTCGATCTCGAACGCGACGAACCGGTTGAGGACGGCACCAGCCAGTTTGGTGCCCGCAGCGCTGCGGAAGACGATGCCGCCGTCCGCCACCACGAAGTTGATCGGGAAGATGTCGGGCTGGCCCGCGATGTCGACCGCGAGACGGCCGACCGCAGCCGCGCCGAGCAGTTCCCAGCACTCCGACTCGCTGAGGATCTCGGTGGCTTCCTGGCGTTCGTCCATGAACACATTCAACACGAGTGGACCCACGAGGTGCAGGGCCGTAGGTCACGGCTCCGGAATCGATGACGTGTGTCAGTCGAGACGCACGACCTCGAACAGTGCGGGCACCACGGCGTTGACATCGTCCTCGACGAGGCGTTCGGCCAACGCGCTGCTCGCGTCGGGCTCGCCGTGGACGACGAAGACCGTGTCGGGAACCTCGGCGAGCGCGGTGACCCAGTCGTGCAGTCCGTCGGCGTCTGCGTGGACGGACAGCGACCGCAGGATCGCGACGTCGGCGCGCACGGGGACGTATCGGCCCAGCATCTTCACGTTGCGGGCGCCGTCGGCGAGGGAGCGGCCGCGGGTCCCGGCCGCTTGGAAACCGCACAGCACCACGCTGTTGCGATGGTCGGGAAGCAGGCGGGCCAGGTGGTGCAACACCCGTCCCCCTGCGGCCATCCCGGACGCCGAGATGATGATCGCCGGGGCGGTCAGTTCGTTCAGCGATTTCGAGTCCTCGACCGTTGGGCACTCGTGCAGCCCGCCGCCCGGATCGAAGAGGTCGCCGACGACATCGGCGGGCGCCGGGTGACACTCGAGCGGGTTCGCCGTGTGGATCGCCGAGCGGTAGACGTCGAGCACGCGCAGCGCCATCGGGCTGTCGACGTACACCGGCAGGCGCGGGATCCGCCCGCTGGTCATCAGGCCGCGCAAGACCGTGAGCAACACTTCGGTCCGGTCGACGGCGAACGCCGGGATCAGGACGATCCCACCGCGCTTCGCAGTCCGCGTCACCACTCGGGCGAACTCCTCGATCTCGACGGCCTCCGACGGATGGGTCGAGTCACCGTAGGTCGACTCCACCAGCACCGTTCGGGCCGGCGGCGGCACCATCGGCCCGGGGATCAGCGGGTGATCGCCGCGCCCGAGGTCACCGCTCACGAGGAGGGTCGCGGTGGAGCCGTCGTCCGTGATCGTCAGGTGGACACTGGCCGAGCCGAGGATGTGGCCGGCGGGCACGAACCGTGCCACGATCCCGTCGGCGACCGGGATGGGTTCATCGAACGGGACCCCCTCGAGGAGCGCGATCGCCGCGTCGGCATCCTCGGAGGTGTAGAGCGGTCGAGCCGGGTGGTGCTTGCTGAAGCCGCGTTCGTTGGCGAAGCGCGCCTGTTCCTCCTGGAGGTGGGCCGCGTCGGCGAGCAGGATCTCGCACAGCTCGCAGGTGGCCGTCGTCGCGAAGATCGGACCGGCGAAACCATCGCGGGCGAGGCCAGGCAGCCAGCCGCTGTGATCGATGTGGGCGTGGGTCACGACCACCGCGTCGATCGTGGCCGGGTCGACCGGGAACGGCTGCCAGTTCGCCAGACGGTCGCGTTTGGTGCCCTGGAACAGCCCGGCGTCGACCAGCACGGTGGCAGCGCTGGTGCGCACCAGGAAGCGACTGCCCGTCACCGTGCCGGTGGCGCCGAGAAATTGCAGGGTGGTCATGACATCGACTCTAGGATCGGATGTGATGTCCGACCCCGATCGCACCTCCGAGAGCATCATCGGTTCGGGGCCGGTGATCGTCGGCGTCGACGGGTCCGGCAATGCGCAGCAGGCCCTCGCGGTGGCCAGCGAGATCGCTCGCCGATTCGACCTCGATCTGGCGGTGTTCCACGCCATCGGGCTGATGACGCTGATCGAGGGTCGACACGTGCCTTCCGAGGGCCACCGCGACGACCTCGAACGGCTGCTGCGACTCGAGTGGTGCGCGGCGCTCGCCGGCGATCGCGAGCTCAGATGGCGAGCCGAGCTGGTGTACGGAAGCCCCGCCGATGTCCTGCTGAAGATGGGCGAGGGACTCGACGCAGCCTTCGTCGTGGTCGGCTCCCGTGGTGTCGGCGACGAGTTGGCGCTCGGCAGCACCAGTCACCATGTCGTGCACCATTGCGACCGGCCGGTCGTCGTCGTTCCGCCAGCTGACCGCTCGGCCTGACCGGATACGGTCCGGGCATGTCCGAATTCAGTGGTCGTGTCGCCGTCATCACCGGATCGTCGAGCGGAATCGGGGAGCAGACCGCACGGAGGCTCTCGGCGCTCGGGGCAACCGTGGTGGTCAACTCGTCGTCGTCGGTCGAGGCGGGTGAGGCGGTCGCGGCGTCGCTGCCCGGCGAGTCGTGCTACCTGCGGGCGGACATCAGCAACCAGGACGAGGCGCATGCGCTGGTCGACGGCACGATCGAGCGCTATGGACAGCTCGACTTCCTGATCAACAACGCAGGCTGGACGACGTCGATCCCGCATGACCGGCTCGACGACCTCACCGACGAGATCTTCCGCAAGACCTTCGACGTGAACGTGTTCGGCACCTGGTGGTTGACCAAGCGGGCGATCCCGCACCTGCGCAACTCCGACGACCCCAACATCGTCAACATCACCTCGATCGCCGGGCTCCGGCCGGTCGGCTCGTCGATGGCGTACTCGATGACCAAGGCGGCGCTCAACCAGATGACGCTGCTCCTGGCGAAGAGCTACGGCCCGATCCGTGTCAACGCCGTGGCGCCCGGCCTCGTGGCGACCCCGTGGACCGCGGACTGGGGCCCGATGCACGACGCGATCGCCAAGATCGCCTCGGTGCCGAGGTCGGCGACGCCCGACGACTGCGCCGAAGCGGTGCTGGCGCTGCTGCGCAACAAGTACGCCACCGGCGAGATCTTCGTCGTCGACGGCGGCTCCACTCTCAAGATGTGAGTGTTACATCTGGGGTCTGACCCCAGGTGTAACACCGGTCAGGCGGCGGACTTCTCGAGGATGTGGATGCCGCAGGCCGATCCGAGGCCGATCACGTGGGCGAGGCCGACCTTGGCACCCTCGATCTGGCGGTCGCCTGCCTCGCCGCGCAGGTGATGGCAGATCTCCCAGATGTTGGCGATGCCGGTCGCCGAGATCGGGTGGCCCTTCGACTGCAGGCCGCCCGACACGTTCACCGGCAGCGACCCGTCACGCCACGGTGCGCCGGAGTTGAAGAAATCGACGGCGCCGCCCTCTTCGCAGAGTCCGAGGTTGTCGTAGTGGACGAGTTCGGCCGTTGCGAAGCAGTCGTGCAGCTCGACGAGGTCGAGATCCTCTGGGCCGATCCCCGCAGCCTCGTAGGCGGTCGCTGCCGCGTTTCGCGTGAGCGTGTTGACGTCGGGGAGCACCTGGCAGGCTTCCTGCCACGGGTCGGACGTCAGCACCGACGCCGACACCTTGACGGCGCGCCGTTGCTGTTCGAGCGACAGGGTCTTGAGCTTCTCGCCGCTGACGACGACCGCGGCGGCTGCGCCGTCGCAGTTGGCGGAGCACATCGGTCGGGTGTTCGGGTAGGCGATCATCATGTCGCCCATGATCTCTTCGAGCGTGAAACGCTTGGAGTAGGCGGCGAGCGGGTTGAGCGTCGAGTGGGCGTGGTTCTTCTCGGAGATCTTCGCGAACAACTCGAAGTCGGCGCCGCCGTATTTGTGGCCGTACTCCATGCCGACCTGGGCGAACACGCCCGGCATCGTGTCGGTGCCGATGCGCCCATCGGTGGAGGTGACCGCGCCGAAACGGCCCTGAGGCTCCCACTCGTTGCCGTCCTTCTTCGCTCGGCCGCCGCCACCGAGCAGGCCGACGCCGGCGAGCTTCTCGACCCCGACGGCGAGGCCCATGTCGGACTCGCCGGCCTTGATCGACATGATCGCCGTGCGCA
>JBGSII010000154.1:0-4218 GCA_041742555.1 Ilumatobacteraceae bacterium | reverse complement strand
CGGCCCTGGCAGGGTGCGACTCGCAGCCAGAGCCCGAGACAGTCGCGCCGCTGGTCGCCGTCCCGAACGAGGTCCTCGCCGACCTCGTCGAACGGGTCGTGTGCGCTGAGCCGATCGAGACGAGGATCGATCCGGGCGGCGCCGGCGATGGCGTCCTCCCGGTGCTCGTCGTGACACTCGACGAGCCGACGACCATCGGCGACGAGCGGCTGTCGATCCCTGCGGTCGCCACGACGATCGAACGGCCGGGACCCGACGACCCGTGGGTCTGGCTCGATCCCACACGATTCGGTGAGATCGCACGTGCCACCGCGGCCGCCCTCGCGTCATCCGGACGATTCGATGCCGAACTCCTCGACCGCTGCCTGGCGCGCATCGACGCCGAGATGGAGTCGCTGGACGCCGAGCTCTTCGAGGCGACGCAGTCGCTTCCCGACGAGCGACGGATCATCGACGTGTCGGCGCCGGGCACGATCTACTTCGCGAGCCGCTACGAGTTCCTCCCGGACGAGTCCGATGCTGCGGTCGAGGCGGGCCGGATCATGTCGACCGATGGGCTCGGAGGTGCCGAGTCCTACGACGCCATGATGCGCTCGAACGTCGAACAGATCATGCGGATCCTCGGGTCGGACTGACGAGCGGTGTTCAGCCGCGGTAGCCGCTCGTGATCGGCAATCGCCGGTCCTTGCCGAACGCCTTGCGGCTGACCCGCACACCTGGCGGGGTCTGGCGACGCTTGTACTCGGCGATGTCGACCAGACGGGTGATCCGGCGCACCATCGCTTCATCGTGGCCCAACTCGATGATCTCACCGGCCGTGCGGTCGTCCTCGACATAGAGCTGGAGGATCGGGTCGAGCACCTCGTACGGCGGCAGGCTCTGATCGTCGCGCTGGTCCGGACGCAACTCGGCCGACGGCGCCTTGGTGATCACGTCGACGGGCACGACCTCGCGACCCGCGGCCCGGTTGACGTAGCGGCAGAGGTCGTAGACCCGCGTCTTGAGCACGTCCTTGATGATCCCGAAGCCGCCGACCGAATCGCCGTAGATCGTGAAGTAGCCCACGGCCACCTCGCTCTTGTTGCCGGTGGTGAGCGCCATCCATCCGAACTCGTTGGACAGTGCCATCAGCAGCAGGCCCCTGCAACGGCTCTGGATGTTCTCGTAGGTGAGGCCCGGCTCGCGGCCTTCGAACGAGGGACCGAGCATGTCGAGGTACGCGGTGAACGCCGGCTCGATCGAGATGGTTCGGAAGTCGATGCCGAGATTCCTGGCGAGCAACAGGGCGTCGCTCTTGGAGTGATCGCTCGAGTAGCGCGACGGCATCGACACACCGTGCACGTGATCGGCGCCGAGTGCGTCGACGGCGATGCACGCCACGATCGTCGAGTCGATGCCGCCCGAGAGTGCGATGACGACGTCGTCGAAGCCGTTCTTGGCGCAGTAGTCGCGTGTGCCGAGCACCAACGCGTCGTAGAGCTCGCGATCGGCGTCGAGCGGCGCCGCGATCGGTGCGACGGCGGCGCTGTCGTGAACGCCGGGTTCGGACGTGACCAGCACGGTCGGCAGCAGCGCCTCGGTGATGCGGCCACGCGGATCGAGCAGACGTTTGCGATACACCGGTGGCACCGGGACGTCGACGATCATCAGATCCTCCACGAACTGCGGTGCACGAGCGAGGAGCGTGCCTTCGTGGTCGAACACCACCGAGCCGCCGTCGAACACCAGCTCGTCCTGACCGCCGACCTGATTGACGTAGACGATCGCCGTGTGAGAGTCGGACGCACGGGTTGCGAGCATCCGCTCGCGCTCGGCGCCCTTGCCTGCGTGGAACGGGGAGGCGTTGATGTTGATGCTGACCTCGGCACCGGCGGCGGCCTGCTCGGCGACTGGGCCGAACGGGCTCCAGATGTCCTCGCAGATCGAGATGCCGACCTTGACGCCACCCACGACGAACAGTTCGAGCGGGTCGGACTCAGCGCCGGGGGTGAAGTACCGAGCCTCGTCGAACACGGTCGTGTTCGGCAGCAGGCGCTTGCGATAGGTGCCGACGATCCGCCCGCCGGCACACACCGCGGCGGCGTTGTACAGGTCGCGGTCCTGGTCGACGAATCCGACGACCGCGGTGCACCGCCCGGTGTGCGCGGCCAGCTTCGAGAGCGCCGCGAGGTTGTCGGCGACGAACCCCGGCTTGAGCACGAGGTCCTCGGGCGGATACCCGGTGGTCGAAAGCTCGGGAAAGGCCACGAGATCGCAGCCAGCAGCCTCGGCGCGGTCGTAGGCCTCGATCATCCCGGCCAGGTTCCCGTCGAGGTCACCCACGGTCGGGTTGAGTTGAGCGAGCCCCACTCGCAGCACCGTCACGATCGCCGAGGCTACCCGCGGCTCGCTCAGGCGGCCTCGCTGCGAGACGGCGGGAGTCATCTGGCACTATGGCCGGGTGGGTCTGGCACGGGTGACGATCGTGGGGTTGCTCCTCGTCGCTGCCTGTTCGCCTGGTGAAGGACCCGAGTCGATTCCGCTGCCGACATCGCCCGACACGACCACGACCACTCCCACCACCACCTCGACGACGACCCTGGTGCCGCCCAAGTACGAGGCGACCATCCGGCGGACCACCGACGGCGTTCCACACATCACCGGGAACACGGTCGCCGACGTCGCATACGGCCAGGGGTGGGCCAGCGGTGAGGACCAGGGCTGCACGCTGATCGACCAGATCCTCAAGGTGACCAGCACTCGGGCGGCGGCGCTGGGCCCCGGCGCCGACGGCGAGAACGTCGAGAGCGACTTCGCCTGGAAGGCCATCGCGATCGCCGACATCGCGGCGAGCGACTTCGACACCGCATCGTCGGAGGTGACCGAGCAGTTCGAGGCGTTCACTGCCGGTTGGAACGACCACCTCGCCGACGGCGGCGGCACGCTTGCGACGGGCTGGTGCGCCGAAGCCGAGTGGGTTCGCCCGATCACGGCGGTCGAGGTGTACGCGTACACACGATCCATCGCCTTGCTGGCGAGCAGCTCGGCGATCATCGACTTCATCGGCGCCGCCCAACCGCCCACGATCGAGCCGGTGGGCCTTCGCGGCGGCGCCGCTCCAGCGACCTCGACGTCGGACCTCGCCGCGTTCGCCACAGCAGATCTCGGGCTCACCGACGAGGCCGGACTCGGCAGCAACGCATGGGCGATCGGCAAGGATCGCGTGACGGGGAACGACGGTGGCCTGCTGCTTGCCAACCCGCACTTCCCGTGGGAGGGCGAGCTGCGCTTCGCCGAGGTCCATCTCACCGTTCCGGGCGTGGCGGACATCTACGGCGCACAGCTGTTGGGGTTGCCCGGCGTCGGCATCGGCTTCACCGACAGTGTGGCGTGGTCGCACACGGTGTCGGCGGGGAAGCGAATGGTCGGATACAACCTCACGTTGGACCCGACCTCGCCCACCACGTACCTCGTCGACGGCAAGCCGGTGCCGATGACCTCCAGCGAGACAACCATCGAGATCCTCCGCGCCGACGGCACCATCGACAGCGAGACGCGCACGCTGTGGCGCAGCCAATACGGACCGATCATCGACTTCCCCGGAATCGGCTGGACGAACACGAACGTGTTGACGTTCCGCGACGCCAACCTCGACAACGGCGAGTTCATCGAGCAGTACGCCAGGATGCCGCTGATCGAGAGCGTGGCCGATCTCCAGGCGCTGACCGCCGAGTACCAGGGCATCCCCCTGTTCAACACCGTGGCCGTCGATGACGACGGGGTCGCCTGGTACGCCGACACTTCGGCCACCCCGAACCTGAGCGCCGAGGCCGAGCAGGCGTTCCTCGCTGCGCTGTTCACCGACCCCCTCACCCGGATCGCGTACGAGCGGGGTCTCGTCCTCCTGGACGGATCGGACAGCCGGTTCCGCTGGGAGGAGGTCGACGGCGCCCGAGACCCGGGACTCGTGCCGTTCTCCGAGATGCCGATGGTGCAGCGCAACGACTACGTCTTCAACTCCAACGACAGCTTCTGGGTGCCCAGCGCCGAGTTCACACTCACCGGCCCCTACTCGATCATGCACGGCGAACAGGGCACGGCACTGTCGATGCGCACCCGACAGAACGCCGCAGTGCTCGGGTCCGCCAACACGACCGGCCTCGCCGGAGCCGACGGCGTGTTCGACGCCGAGGAGGTCCGCACCGCCGCGTTCGACAACTCCGGTCGAACCGCCGCACT
>JBGSII010000153.1:0-11800 GCA_041742555.1 Ilumatobacteraceae bacterium | reverse complement strand
GGGTTCGGCAGTCCGCGGGGTGACGGGCCCGCCCGGAAGTGGCAAGTCGTTCGCACTCACAGCACGGGCCGCGCGGTTGGCCTCCGAGGGCAAGAGCGTGCTGGTGCTGTGTTTCAACCTCACGCTCGCCCATCGGCTTCGCGGGCTCGTCGTGGCCCGGTGCGCGGAATACGGGGCGAACCCCGCCCGCGTCACCTGCACCAGCTTCCACACCTTCTGTTCTCGGGTGGTCGACGACGCTGCCCAGTCGGGCATCGTTGCGGGGGAACCGGCGCGCGGGACCTGGCCGGTCAAGATCGTGGCCACGGCTCGAGCGGTCTTCGAGGCAGGGTTCGACCGGCGCTTCGACGCCGTGCTCGTCGACGAGGGACAGGACTTCACCGTCGATTGGTGGAATCTCCTCCGTGAGCACGTGGTGCAGCCCGACGGCGAGATGCTGCTCGTCGCCGACTCGACCGTCGATCTGTACGGTAAGTCGACGTGGGACGACCCTGAGGCCCTCGCTGCAGCGGGCTTCTCCGATCCTTGGATCCGGATGACGACGTCGTACCGGATGGCGCCGGACTTCATCCATTCGACCAACGAGTTCGCCAGATCGTTCATCGCCGACGATGCGGTCGTCCCGGAGATCGCCGACGACCAGGGTGTCGTCGTGGGCCATGTTGCCGAGGCGATCCGGTCGTGGCGCAACGTCGAGCGCGTCGCAGACCTGGGCGTTGCGGTTGGCCGCGAGGTCGTGCGGTTGCTGAGGGAGTACCCCGAGCTCGCGCCCGCCGACGTGGTGTATCTGTGCGAGTACCACCACGATGGGCTCGCGGCCGCCCGGGAGATCGAGCAAGCCGGCTATCCGGTTCACCACGTGTACAGCCGTGACCCGGACGAACGTCACCGCAGCAAGGGCCGCTTCTGGCCCGATGCCGACGCGGTGAAGGGATGCACGGTGCACAGTTTCAAGGGTTGGGACTCACCCGTGGTCGTGGTCGGCATCGCCATGGAGGAGCGGTCCAGACGGCTCGCCTACGCGTCGATGACCCGTGTGTCGTCGACCGCTGCCGGTCGCGGCGCCTCGTATCTCGTCGTGGTGAACGCCGACCCTCGCATGGCCGACTTCCAGCCGACGTTCGAGCTGGGGGCGGCGCTGGCCACCGGGTCGTGAGGCGCTACGGTCGCAGACCGTGGACTTCGCCGAGCTGCAGGACGTGATCGAACGGACCTACGGCGAGCGTGATCGGGAGCGAGGCGTGGCTGCCACGGTGGCCTGGCTCACGGAGGAGATCGGCGAACTCGCCCAAGCGGTACGCAAGGGCACCCACGAGGATCGAGTCCACGAGTTCGGCGACGTCGTGGCGTGGGTGGCCACGCTCGCCAATCAGCAGGGCGTCGACCTCAACGAAGCAGTCGAGCGCTACGCCCACGGCTGCCCCAAATGCCGGTCCATCCCCTGCACCTGCTGAACAGAACCCGTCGACTCGTCCGAGGTGCTCCGAACAACCCCTGGGTTCTGAACTGGGATCAGGGTCGTCGA
Organism: Ilumatobacteraceae bacterium; assembly: GCA_041742555.1. Classification (GTDB taxonomy): domain Bacteria; phylum Actinomycetota; class Acidimicrobiia; order Acidimicrobiales; family Ilumatobacteraceae; genus Sva-07. The sequence continues at coordinate 10,275 of JBGSII010000153.1, read as the reverse complement.
GGACAAGGCGCGAGGCGAGGAAGCTGCCTCGTGGCAGTGACGAGCTCTCGCAACGCCGTCATCGCCCCGACTGGACCAGTTCAGCGATTTGGATGGCGTTGAGGGCGGCACCCTTGCGGAGGTTGTCGTTGCTGACGAACATCGCCAGCCCGCGCCCGCCCGGGGCGCCTTCGTCGACGCGGATCCTGCCGACATAGCAGGGATCCTGACCGGCCGCCTCCAGGGGGGTCGGAATGTCGGTCACCACGACACCCGTGGCGCCAGCGAGGAGCTCGGTCGCACGTTCGACCGAGATCGGGCGTTCGAACTCGGCGTTGATCGACAGCGAATGGCCGGTGAACACCGGGACGCGGACACAGGTGCCCGACACGAGCAGGCCGGGGATGTCGAGGATCTTGCGGCTCTCGTTGCGGAGCTTCTGTTCCTCGTCGGTCTCGAACCGGCCGTCGTCGACGATCGAGCCAGCCATGGGCAGCACGTTGAAGGCGATCGGCTTCACGAATTTCGTGGGTGTCGGGAACTCGACCGCGGCGCCGTCGTGGGTGAGTTCGGCCGCCCGGTCGACGACCTCGCGGACCTGCTTGTCGAGTTCGTCGACACCGGCCAGCCCGCCCCCGGACACCGCCTGGTAGGTGGAGACGACGAGGCGTTCGAGCCCGGCCTCGTCGTGGAGTGGCTTCATGACCGGCATGAAGGCCATCGTCGTGCAGTTCGGGTTGGCGATGATGCCCTTCGGCGGGTTCGCGGCCAAGTGGCCGTTGACCTCGGCCACGATCAACGGCACGTCGGGATCCATCCGGAACGCGGAGGAGTTGTCGATCACGATGGCACCGGCATCTGCGAACTTCGCGGCGAACGCCCGCGAGGAGGTGGCGCCGGCAGAGAACAGCGCGATGTCGAGCCCGGTCGGATCGGCGGTCTCGGCGTCTTCGACGACGATGTCGGTGCCCTTCCACGGCAGGGTGGTGCCCGCCGAGCGGGAGGATGCGAAGTACCTGATCTCGCTGACCGGGAAGTCGCGCTCGTCGAGGAGCCGGCGCATCACGCTGCCGACCTGCCCCGTTGCTCCCACCACACCGACTCGAAGTGCTCCAGACATGGTCGCAACGATAACGGTCCTCCCCGTCGGGCTGGCGGCGAGTTTCGTTCGTCGAGGCGCGCTGCGTGGTTGCCCGGTCGCTCTGGCACACTCGTGGGATGCGTCGTCGCCCCCAATTGGTGCCGTGGAAGGCCGCCGGCCAGACGAGTGAGCGCCAAGCCAGTGGCGATGACGTCGTGCGAACGACGGGCTGGGTCTTCAACAACGAGACCGGGAGCGATCTCACACTCGAGCAGTTCGTCGCGACCGGCGACGCCGAAGTCCCCTCGTACCTCACCGTGTTCGGACTGCGCGCGCCAGACGACGACGGACGCACACCGGACGACAAGTCGCTGGTCGAGATCGGGTGCGGAATCGGCCGGATGACGTGCGCGTTCACGCGCGAGTACGCGGCGGTCACCGCCTGCGACCTCGATGCCGGTTTTCTCGAACGGTGTATCGAGACCGTCGGCCGATTCGGCAAGGTCGATCGCCTCCGAACGAGTCACGTGACCGACGGCCACACGATCGATCTGCCGGCCAACTCGACCGATGTCGCGTTCAGCTACATCACACTCCAGCATTGCGACCCCGCCGACGCGCTCGAACTCACCTCCGAGGCCGTGCGCATCACGAAGCCGGGCGGCAAGGTCGTGCTCAACTATCGGGCCCGCGGTGGCCAGGACATCATCCTGCTGCCGCTCGGCGCGCTCACCCGCGGATTGTTCCGTATTCCGAAGTTCGGGCCGTGGCTCTCACAACGGCGTCTGGCTGCTCGTCTCGGATGGCAGGCGAATCGGCTGCAGCCCGACGAGTTGATCGGGCCGCTCGCACCGCTGCTCACGGACATCGAGATCTGGCGGAACCCGAAGAGCAAGATCACCGGCCGGGGAGCGGTCAATCAGGAATTCGACGGCATCAACCCTCGCCACTACTGGTTGATCGCCACGGTTCGCTGATCGCGATCGCGCGGCGGGTCATTCCGCAGCGGAGTCGTCGTCGGCGGCGACCTCGGCGCGCCGGAGGCGCACTCGCTCGATGCGGTGACGTTCGATCGACAGGGTCTCGATCTCCCAGTCCTCGACCTGCACGATCTCGCCGATGGTCGGGAAGCGGCCCAGGACGTCGAGCACGAGGCCCGAGATGGTCGTGTAGTCGCCCTCGGGGAGCTCGACGTCGATGTCGGCCAGATCGTGAACGGGGAATGCCCCGGGCAACGAGATCGAGCCGTCGTCTTCGCGCACGACGGTGGCGAGGTCCGGATCGGTCTCGTCGTAGATCTCGCCGACGAGTTCCTCGAGGAGATCCTCGACGGTCACGATGCCGAGCGCCTGGCCGTGCTCGCCGATCACGATGGCCATCTGGGTTCGATGCGTCTGGAATTCGCGGAGTGCCGTGAGCACGCGGGCCGCGTCGGGGAACGCAGGGATGTCGCGCATCGCCTCGGTCACGGGCTCGTTGTCGCGTCCGAGCAGCGATCGCAGCCGCACCATGCCGACGGTGCGGTCGAGGTTGCGCTTCTCGGCGACCGGCGCGCGGGAGTGGCCGGTCTCCAGGAGCACCTCGAGGGCTTCGAGGCACGTGGACGCGGCATCGATGACGACGACGTCGTTGCGTGGGACCATCACCTCGTCGAGCGTGCGTTCCGCGATCTCGAAGGCCCCGTCGATGATCTGACGCTGCTCGGGCGGGAACGTCTCGTGGATTGCGACCATGTCGCGCAGCTCGTCGCTCGTGACCTCCTCACGTTGGAGGGTCGGATCGCCTCCGAGCAGGCGGACCGCGATGTCCGTCGACTTCGACAGCAACCACACGATCGGTTTGGTGAGCGTCGACAGCACGTCGAGCGGACGAGCCATCACCATCCCCCACTTCTCGGCTCGTTGCATGGCGATGCGCTTCGGAGCGAGTTCGCCGAAGACCAACGTGAAGTAGGCCAGGATCAGCGTGACCACGATGACCGACACGGGCTCGGCCGCGCCGCCGAGGAAGGAAAGTGGCGCCTCGAGCGGTTCGGCGAGCGACACGGCCGCTGCGGCCGAGGCGAGGAATCCAGCGAGCGTGATGCCGATCTGGATGGTGGCGAGGAACTGGTTCGGCTGGCGGGCGAGCCGGGCGAGCACGGCGCCCGTCGAGGAGCGCTCCGCGAGTCGTTGGAGCTGGCTCTCGCGCAGCGAGACGAGCGCAAGTTCGGTTCCGGCAAACGCCGCGTTCACCAGGACGAGGATTCCGACGAGAATCAGCTGCGGCCAGACGTCACCCATGTCGCTGTCATTCAAGCGTGCCCCGACCCCGTCTTTTCGGACCCGACCCGAAAAGACAGGGTGGGCTCTGGATCAGGCGGGCGTCAGCGTGCGGATGGCCGACAGCGGGCGGCGAAGCACGCTGATGTCGATGACGAGCTGCATCTCAGCGGAACCCGGCTCGCTCGACGCGGCGACTCGCCCGAGTTCCTCGAGATCGGGGACGTCAGCGAGCGGGAAGTCCCCCGTGCACTGCGGATGGGCGAAGTCGTTGAACGCGGCCATGATCCACGGCCCGCGTACCCAGTCCGCAGCGATCGGGAAGAAGTCCATGGCGATGCCGTCGAGGTGTCCTCCACTGGCGGAGCGTTCCGCCAGCAGCTCGCTCAACCCTCGGCACTGGCCGGCCGCCGACGACATTCCCTGTCCATGGATCGGGTTGAAGAAGCACACCGAGTCTGCGATCGGGAGCAGACCCTCCGGGAAGCGTTCGACCCGTTCGTAGTGGTGACGGACGGCGCGCGTCATTCGATACGTCTTGAGATCGGTGAGCGGTGTGACCGTTTGGGCGAGTTGCGACCAGATCGGGTCGACGAGCGTGTCGCCGTAGACGCGGAAGGCGTCCCACTCGGTCGGGGCGGTGTCGCCGTAGCGACTCCCGAGTGACAGCAGCCAGCGATCGTCGGGAAGCTTGACGACAGAGCCGTACCGTCCGGCGTGTTCGCCGCTGCCCGTCGGCATGAGGAAGAACACCGATCCCTCGAAGGCGTCCCACACCTGCGGTTGGACGATCACCGAGGTGTACGAGACGTCACAGTTGACGTAGGTCTCGGGAGCGGGGTCGTAGCCGATCTGCGGGAGCCACTGGGCGGTGCAGCTGTTGCGTCCGCTCGCATCGACCACGAGATCGGCGTGAAGCGGTTCTGCGTCGCGGATCCCGACGCCGACGACCCGGCCGTCCTCGACGATCGGGTGGTCGACCAACGAGCGGTACCGAATGGTGACGTTGTCGAGTCCGACCACGCGTCTGCGAACGTTGGCCTCCAGCTGCGGCCGGGTCTGGACGTAGGTCATCGGACCCTCGTCGGGGACGGGCTGATGACGTTGGAGGCTGTACGACTTGCCCTCGTTCGTGTAGGCGTAGAAGTCGCGGCCGAGGACCATCTCGACCGAACCGGTCGCGACAAGATCGTCGACGAAGCCCGGGAACCAGTCGCTCATGGCGTCGAGACCGCCGGGGAGCAGGACGTGGAAGTGGTGTCCCTGCGGAACGGTGCCCCGCGGCTCGGCCGCGGTGGGTTCGTGGTCGCGGTCGAGCACGATCACCTCGTCGAAGTGATCCGAGAGCACGCGGGCCGAGAACAGCCCGCCCATGCCCCCGCCGACGACGATCGCCCGTTCACCGAGATGTCCACCCTGTGCCATCCCTGCCCCCTTCGCGCTGGTCGGCCCCTGACACAACGATGCTGGAACGGCCTCCCGGGTGCAAGCGACGTCGGTCACGTGCGCCCGAGGTCACACTGTTACGTCTGGGGTCTGACCCCAGACGTAACACCTACTTCCGTTCGGGGAGCGGGGCGGAGTAGTCGGCGCCGGAGTCGAGGCCGAACGCCGTGTGCAGCGCGCGAGCGGCCCGCTCCATGTCGCCTGCCGAGCAGACGACCGACACACGAATCGTCGAGGTCGAGATCATCTCGATGTTCACGCCTTCGTCCGCGAGGACGCGGAACATCTTGGCGGCGATGCCGGGAGCGGACTTCATGCCGGCGCCGACCAACGACACCTTGGCGATGTCGTTGTCGTGCGACACGCCGTTCGCTCCGATCTCGGCAGCGACGCGCGACACGATCTGCTCCGCTTCGCCCATGTCGGCCATCGGCATCGTGAAGCTGATGTCGGTCGTGCCCTGGGTGGAGGTGTTCTGCACGATCATGTCGACGTTCACGTTGGCGTCGGCGAGTGGCTCGAAGAGCGCAGCGGAGATGCCCGGCCGGTCGGGCACGCCGAACACGGTGACCTTCGCTTCGGACATGTCGGTGACGACACCGGAGATGATCGGATCTTCCACGGAAGCCTCCTCGTTGGTGACCCACGTGCCGGGTTCCCAGGTGAATGCGGAACGGACGTGGAGGGGTACGTCGTGATTGCGGGCGAACTCGACCGAGCGCAGTGCCAACACCTTCGACCCGGCGCCGGCCATTTCGAGCATCTCGTCGAAGTGGACCCTGGCGAGCTTGCGAGCCTGCGGGACGATGCGCGGGTCGGCGGTGAACACACCGGTGACGTCGGTGTAGATCTCGCAGGCATCGGCACCCATGGCCTGCGCCAGCGCGGACGCGGTGAGGTCGGAGGCGCCACGTCCCATCGTGGTGATCTCCCGGTCGGTGCTCACGCCTTGGAAGCCAGCGATCACGCACACCTTGCCGGCGGCCATCGCCTCGCGGACCCGGTCGCCCTTGACCTCGATGATCTTCGCCTTGCGGTGGGCGGTGTCGGTGATGATGCCGACCTGGCTGCCGGTGAAGCTGATCGCCTCGATACCGCGGTCCGCGAGCGCCATGGTCATCAAGGCGGCGGTGACGCGTTCACCCGTGGTGAGCAGCATGTCCATCTCGCGGCCGGGCTGAGTGCGCGAGACCGAGTCGGCGAGCGCGATCAGGTTGTCGGTGGCCTTGCCCATCGCCGAGACCACGACGATGACATCGTTGCCGCGCTTCTTCGTGAACGCGACGTTGTCGGCGACCGCGTTGATGCGGTCGGGGTCGGCGACGGATGTGCCGCCGTACTTCTGGACGATCAGTGCCACGGGTACGGCAGGCTACAACTCGTACTCGTGAACTCGTTGGGGATTAGTTCCCGGACGAGTTCACGAGAAGCGCGGGTCAGGAACTCTTCACGACGTGCTCGACGACCTCGAAGCTCATGAGGTCAGCACCCTGAGCGACCGGCTTGCGCGGCACCTCGCCCTCGGCGGGGTGATTGCCGTCGGCCTGACCCGAGCCGTGGCCACGCTCGAAGTCCTGGCTGTTCATCCACGCCTGGAAGTGTTCCTCGGACGCCCAACGGGTGTAGACGAAGTAGCGACTCTCACCCTCGACCGGACGGAGGAGCTGGAAGTCCTCGAACCCGTCGAACTGCTCGACCATCTTCGCGCGTCCCGCGAAGCGACCCTCGAGTTGAGGCCCCATCCCCTCGGGGATCGTGATGGCATTGATCTTGACGACGCTCATGACCTCAGTCTGCCGAATGCCAGCCGCGAAACGTCCGGCCGGCCGCATCGGCCGGTCAGGTGCCGCCAACGAGATCCGCGAGGGTCGTGACCGCATCGAAGACGTCGGTGAAGCTGGTCGTCAGCGGGGAGAGGCCGAGGCGCAGGACATCGGGATCGCGGTAGTCGACGATCACCTTGCGGCCGGCGAGCGCCTGCTGGAGTGAGCGAGCATCCGGATGGCGGATCGCGACGTGACCTCCTCGACGGGCAGGATCGCGTGGAGAGTCGGTCGACAAGCCGAGTTCGTCGGCGAGATCGAGGCAGAAGCCGGTGATCGAACGGGCCTTGGCCGCGATCGCCCCGATGCCCGCCTCGACGGTGACGGCGATTCCTTCCCGAGCGGCGGTCAGCCCGAGGACAGGAGGCGTGCCGTTGAGCATGCGCCCGATCCCCGCGCGCGGGTCGAACGATCGTTCCATCGCGAACTGGTCGGTCTGCCCGAACCAGCCCCAGATGGGTTGGGTCACCCGATCCTGAACGTCGCGCGAGACGAACACGAACGCCGGTGCACCCGGGCCGCCGTTGAGGAACTTGTACGTGCATCCGACCGCCAGCTCGACACCAGTGCCCGGCAGATCGAGTTCGAGGACACCCGCTGCGTGCGACAGGTCCCAGACCGTGGTGGCGCCGTGGGCCGCGGCTCGTGCGGTCTCCGCCGCGAGGTCGGCCACCTCCGCGGTTCGGTAGTCGACGAGCGAGCGCAGCACGACGTCGACGCCATCGAGATCGGCGAGACCTCGCCGAACCTCGACACCCCTGAGCCGGGCGATGCCTTCGACCACGTACCGGTCGGTCGGGAAGTCGAGCTCGTCGACGGCGATCACCCGGCGACCTGGCAGCAGGTCGAGCGCCGCGTTGACCTGCTGGAAGATTCCGACCGTCGTCGACTCGTGGACGGCGACCTCGCCCGGCCCGGCGCCGAGGAGCGGGGCGAGTTCATCGCCGACGGTCAGCGCCAGGTTCAACCAGTCGTGTTCCCACCACGACGAGATCAGGTCGCCGGACCACTGGTCGATCACCCGGTGCAGTGCGTCCACGGCGCGTCTCGGTGTGCGGCCGAGCGAGTTGCCGTCGAGGTAGATCAGTTCGGCGTCGGGGATCACGAACTCGTCACGCCAACGCGCGAGCGGATCCCTCGCGTCGAGCTCCAGGGCGTCGTCCCGGCCGATCATCGCCGCCACTCTGCCATCTCCCTATCTCGTCACCCGCGCTGAACGAAGGGTGGTCACTCTGCGAGGTCGACGAAGGTGGCATGACGGACGAGGCCGTCGTTGGTGAACTCGGCGATCTCCAGCGTGGCGCGCAACGTCGGCTCGACCCACGTGGCGGTGCGAACAACAGCAGCGGGGGGAGGTGGCTCGAACGGGCACTCGGTGCGCACCAGGTCGCGCAGCCGCACGACGAGCGATCGCAGGGTCGCCTGGTCGAAGCCGGTGCCGACCCCACCGGCGAAGACGAGCCCGCCATCGGTCTGGCGCCCGACCAGTAACGCCCCGAACGTGTCCGTTCGATTGCCGGTGCCGGCCGTGAACCCACCGATCGTCAATTCGACCGAGGTGCGGTGCTTGACCTTGCGCCAGTCCTTGCTGCGCGAACCCGGGCGATACGGCGAATCGACGCGTTTGGCGATGACGCCTTCGAGTCCCTGGCGGGCGGTGGCGTCCACGAGCGCCTGGCCGTCGCCGAGTCGGAAGGTCGGAACAGTCCAGTTGTCGCCTGGCTCGACGAGCTGTTCGAGCAGGCGCCGACGATCGAGGTACGCCAGGTCGATCGTGTCGTTGCCCTCGATCTGCAGCACGTCGAAGAACTGGATGACGGCCTGGCGGTCGGTTCCGGCGCCGCTTCGCTGGACCAGTTCGAAACTCGGCTTCCCGTCGTCGCCGAACACGACGAGTTCTCCGTCGAGGATCGCCGACCGGGCGTTCACCGCGCAGACGAGATGCTCGAACTCCGGCCATCTCGTGGTCACGTCGTGGCCGGCGGTGCTCTGCAACCTGACCCTGCCGTCGGCGACGTGGACGATCGTGCGGTAGCCGTCCCACTTGATCTCGAAGGCCCAGCCGTCGCCGTCGGGCACTGCGCCGGGCGAGCCCATCGTCGCCTTCATCGGGAGGACGGGGAAGTGAAGGCTCACGGCACGGATCGTGTCAGGCGTCCGGGAGCCGGCTCGAGAGCACTCCGGCCGCTTCGAGCGCGTCCAGGCGGGCGTCATCGAAGCCGAGCAGCTCGGTGAGGATCTCTCGGTTGTCCTCGCCCCGGTACTTCGGTACCCCGGACACTCCGACGCGCGGCGACGAGCTGAAGCGCCAGGGCACGTTCGGAACCCGGATCGTGCCGCCACCACGGTCATCGACCTCGACGACGGCGCCCCGCTCGTGGGCCCACGCGGTCTCGGTCAGTTCGCCGGGCTGACGAACCCGGCCGACTGCGAGCTGGTGTTTCGAGAACTGCTCCTCGAACGTCGCCGCGTCGGCGACCGTTGCGGCATGGTCGCGGATGATCGTGCGGAGCGCGTCGAAGTTCGCCATTCGGGCCGCCACGTCCACGAAGCGCGGATCGTCGGCGAGTTCGGGCCTGCCCATCGCCGCGATGAAGAAGTTGAACGTGCCGCGCTCGGCGGGATGGCCCGCGACGATGAGCGACTCCCCATTGGCCACCGTCAGGACGAGGTAGTCGCCGGGTTGATAGCTGCGGATCCACTGGGGATCGTCGGGGCCGTCCCACATCGCGTCGTGAAGGTGCTCGTTGACGTAGAGCATCGTCTCGGCCATCGACACGTCGACCCACTGGCCTTCGCCGGTGCGCTCTCGTTGGTAGAGCGCGGCGAGGATCGCCGATGCGGTCTCGAGAGAGGTGTAGACGTCGGCGTGGCTGTGGGGGTCCTTGGCCAAGTCTCCGCCGCGCGCGTTGCCCTGTGACGCGATGATGCCGGTTTCGGCCTCGACCACCGGTGCGTAGGCCCGCCGCGTCACCCATGGCCCGGTCTGGCCGTATCCCGAGATCGATGCGTAGACGAGCCGAGGATTGCGGGTGCGAACGGTGTCCGCGTCGAGCCCGAGCTTGGCCATCACACCAGGGCGATAGTTCTCCAGGAGGACGTCGGCGCGTTCGGCCAGGGCGAGGAGAATCTCCGCTCCTTCCGGCGTCGCGAGGTCGACACTGAGGTTGCGCTTGCCGACGTTCTGTTGCACGAAGTAGCTCGACAGCCCGTGGCGCCGTGGGCTCGCGAACCGGGTGAGGTCGCCGTCGGGCGGTTCGATCTTGATCACCTCGGCGCCCAGGTCGGCGAGCATGCGAGCGCAATGAGGCCCGGACAGCACGCGGCTGAGGTCGAGCACACGGATCCCCGAGAGCGGACGTGCAGTTGGCGCTGGAGTCGTCACGCCACCATCGTGGCCTACCCGACCCTGTCTTTCCGGACCCGACCCGAAAAGACAGTGTCTTTCCGGACCCGACCCGAAAAGACAGGGGAGCACTGTTCGGTCGGTCCGTGTGGCGGTGCCGGTGTGCGGCACACTGCAGCAATGGACTCATCGCTCTCGGGTCAGCTCGCACTCGTCACGGGCGGGGGATCGGGCATCGGACTGGCGTGCGCTCGCGCACTCCTCGCCGACGGCGCTGACGTCGTGCTCGCCGCCCGCAACGTCGATCGCCTGGAGGAGTCGGCCGACGCGCTGCGAGCC
>JBGSII010000152.1:0-3263 GCA_041742555.1 Ilumatobacteraceae bacterium | reverse complement strand
CTGGCGGCGCTGGAGGTCGGGCGGCCACGGCCGGTGGTGCCACCGGCGCGCTCCTGGCGGGCCTGGATGACGGCAATGCGGTCATCGCTCATGCGCGCCACGATCACCGTGATGTGACAGCTGCGCTTGTTGATGCGTGTTGCGCGACCACGGGCACGGGGGCGGAACCGCTTGAGCGTCGGCCCTTCGTCTGCGAAGCAGGCGATGACGAACAGCTCGTCGGCGTCCTGATCGTCGTTGTTGACGGCATTGGCGACGGCGCTGGCGAGGACCTTGCGGACATCACGAGCGATGTGACGGTCGGTGAACTGCAGCACCTCGTCGGCGCTGCGGACGTCGAGACCGCGGATCAGGTCGAGTACGGCGCGGGCCTTCGAGGCCGACGACCGCACGTACCGGGCGGTCGCCTTCGTGCCGGAGCGCTCTCCGGCGACGAACGACTTCTCGTTGAGCTTCGGGCCGGTCATCAGCGGCGACCCTTCGAGTTGCGCTCCATGCCGGCGTGGAACTTGAACGTGCGGCTGGGGCTGAACTCACCGAGCTTGTGTCCGACCATCGACTCGGTGACGTACACCGGGACGTGCTTGCGGCCGTCGTGGACGGCGATCGTGTGGCCGACCATGTCGGGGATGATCGTGGAGCGACGCGACCAGGTCTTGACGACCTTGCGCTCGCCCGCGGCGTTCTGGGCGTCGATCTTCTTGAGCAGATGCTCGTCGACGAACGGGCCCTTCTTGAGACTGCGAGACATGCGGAGTTACCTTCCTTGCCGCGTCAGCGGCGACCCGTGCTCGTACGACGGCGGCGAATGATCAACTGCTGACTCGCCTTCTTCTTGTTGCGGGTGCGGCTCTCGGGCTTGCCCCACGGGGACACGGCGGGACGGCCACCGGAGGTGCGGCCTTCGCCACCACCGAGCGGGTGGTCGACGGGGTTCATCGCCACACCACGGGTCTGGGGCTTCTTGCCCTTCCAGCGGTTGCGACCGGCCTTGCCGATCTTGACGAGCTCGTGCTGGCTGTTGCCGACCTCACCGACGGTCGCACGACAGTCGATCATCACGCGGCGCATCTCGGTCGAGGGCATACGAAGGGTGGCGTAGTCGCCTTCCTTCGCAACCAGCTGCACGGCGATGCCGGCCGAGCGACCGATCTTGCCGCCCTGACCGGGACGCAGCTCGACGTTGTGGACCGTGGTGCCGACGGGGATGTAGCGCAACGGCATCGCGTTGCCCGGCTTGATGTCGGCACCATGGCCACTCTCGACGATGTCGCCGACGTTGAGGCCACGCGGGGCGAGGATGTAGGCCTTCTCGCCGTCGTTGTAGTGCAGCAGCGCAATCCGACAGGTGCGGTTCGGGTCGTACTCGATGGCGGCGACCTTGGCAGTCACGCCGTCCTTGACGCGCTTGAAGTCGACGATGCGGTACTGCTGCTTGTGGCCGCCACCGCGGTGACGAGAGGTCTTGCGGCCGTAGCTGTTGCGGCCGCCGGTCTTCGTCTTCTTGGCGAGCAGCGACTTCTCGGGCGTGGTCTTGGTGATCTCGCTGAAGTCGGAGCTCGTCTGGAAACGACGACCGGGGCTCGTGGGCTTGCGGGAACGGATAGCCATGATGCGCTCAGTTCTCGAACAGCGGGATCTCGCCCGCTGCCAGGGTGACGATGGCCCGCTTGGTGTCGGGACGCTGACCGATTCGGTTGGTGCCACGGGTGCGCTTGCGCTTGCCCGGACGATTGAGGGTGTTGACCTTGAGCACCTCGACACCCCAGATCGCCTCGACGGCATCACGGATCTCGGGCTTGGACGCCTTCGGGCTGACCTTGAAGGTGTAGACACCGCGCTCGATGAGGTCGTAGCTCTTCTCCGAGACGACCGGGGCGATGATGATGTCGCGTGGATCTTTCATGACGCTTCCTTCTCACTCGCCTCGGGCGAGGTCGGGGTGCCGGCTGGCAGCACGTCCTCGGTGAACACGACCCACTCGTTGCAGAGCACGTCGTACGCGTTGAGCTCGCCCGGACCGATGATCTGCACCTTGGGCAGGTTGCGGAAGCTCAACGCCGCAGCGGCGTCGTCGCGACCGACGACCACGAGCGCCGTGCCGGTGATGCCGAGCGCGTCGAGGGCTGCCTTGGCGTCCTTGGTCCTCGGGGTCTCGAAGCCCCACGAGTCGACGACGACGACCTTGCCCTCGTTGGCGCGGTCCGACAGTGCCGAGCGCAGCGCGGCCTTCACCATCTTCTTCGGTGTCTTCTGATCGTACTTTCGTGGCTTCGGACCGAGGGCGACGCCACCGCCGCTGAAGTGCGGTGCACGGATCGAACCCTGGCGCGCATTGCCCGTCCCCTTCTGGGCGTACGGCTTGCGGCCGCCACCGGAGACGTCCGAGCGAGTCTTGGTGCTCTGGGTGCCGGAGCGACGGGCGGCGAGCTGAGCGGTGACGACCTGGTGCATCAACGGAACGTTCGGCTTGATTCCGAACACCTCGTCGTCGAGCTCGATCGTGCCGCTGTCCTTGCCGGCCGCGGTCTTGAGGGTGAGAGCGGCCATGTCAGCCTGCCTTTCCTGCGAACTTGACGGCGTTGCGCACGAGCACGACACCACCAGCGGGCCCCGGGACCGAGCCCTTGATCAGCAGCAGGTTGCGCTCGGCGTCGGCGGCGACGACCTCGAGGTTCTGCGTGGTGACCTGCTCGTGGCCCATGTGGCCCGCCATGCGCTGGCCCTTGAACACTCGCGCCGGGAAGGCGCAGGAGCCGATGGCGCCAGGCTTGCGGTGGCTCTTGTTGTTCCCGTGCGACGCGGGCTGACCAGCGAAGTTGTGGCGCTTCATCACGCCAGCGAAGCCCTTGCCCCGGCTGGTCCCGGTGACGTCGACCTTGCTGCCGACGGCAATCTGCTCGACGGTCAGCTCCTGGCCGACCTCGAAGCCGTCGACCGAGTCGAGACGCAGCTCGACCAGGCGCTTTCCCGGGGCGACACCGGCCTTCTCGAAGTGGCCGGCGGCCGGCTTCGTGAGCTTCTTCGCGTCACGGTGGCCGTAGGTCACCTGCAGCGCGGTGTAGCCGTCGAGTTCGTTGGTCTTGATCTGCACGATGCGCATAGGTTCGACACGAAGCACAGTGACGGGAACGACTTTGTCGTCGACCCATGTCTGTGTCATGCCGACCTTTTCGCCGACGATCGATTGTTGTGCCATGGCGGCCGGTTCCTTTTCGTTGTCCAAGCCCTGATTTCAGGCTCTCCACGCAAATGCTCCGCCG
>JBGSII010000151.1:0-5019 GCA_041742555.1 Ilumatobacteraceae bacterium | reverse complement strand
CGCCGCCCGCGGTGATCTCGACGTACGACGCCACGCCGATGCCGAGCAGGACCTCGTCGCCGGACTCGCGGCGGCGCGCCTGTTCGGCTCGCAGGTCGTCGTATCCGGCGAGCTCGGCGGCACGGTCGAGCGGGAACGAATAGCGCCCGGAGTCATACGTGTTCCCGGTGAGCGTCCGGAACGGGAACACGTCGTCGCCGAGGAAGTTGCGTCGCCGGATCTCGATCGGGTCGATGCCCAGCTCGAGTGCTGCGTGATCGACGAGGCGTTCCAGCAGCGCCGTCGCCTCGGGCCGGCCAGCTCCTCGGTACGCGCCCATCGGGGTGGTGTTGGTGACTGCGACGGCAACGTCGAACTCGATCGTCGGGAACGCGTAGGTGCCCTGGGCCATGCGCTTGGTTCCACCCGGCAGGTAGGCCCCGATCGTCGGGTAGGCGCCGGCGTCACCGACGAGGCGCACGCGCAGTCCGGTGAAGTCGCCATCGCGTGTGCAACCGAGCTCGGCGTACTGGATCTGGCCGCGGCTGTGCGGCAGTGCCTTCATGTCGTCACTGCGCGGTGGCACCCATACGACCGGTCGTCCGGTGCGCCGCGCCGCGGCGGCGACCACGGAGTACTCGGCATGAATCCCGGCCTTGCCCCCGAAGCCACCCCCGACCTGAGGGGTCACGACGCGGATGTCGGCCGGTTCCATCGAGAGTGCCGCAGCCAGCTGGCCGTGAAGCGCGTGGGGCATCTGTGTGGACGCCCAGAACGTGAGCCGGCCGTCGTCGTCGACTTCGGCCGCACAGCAGTCGGGTTCCATCGGGACGACCGCCATGCGCTGGTTGACGTAGCGGCCCCGGACGACGACATCGGCGCCCGACAGGTCGGTTCGTGGTTTGTCGACGATGACCGTCGCCTCGTTGGAGCCGTGGTTGTCGAAGATCAACCCGCAACCCTCGGCGAGCGCCTCCTCGGCGTCGACGACCGCTGGCAGCGAGTCGATCTCGGCCCACACCGCTCCAGCGGCGTCCTCGCCTTGTTCGAACGTCTCGGCGAGCACGACCGCGATCGGTTCCCCGACAAAACGCACCTTGCCATCGGCGAGGGGCGGCCGCACGAAGTCGGGGTGCACCGGTGCGAACCCGTGATGTGGTGCCACCCCGAGTTCGGCAGCGGTCAGGACCTCGACGACACCGGGCATCCCGAGCGCGTCCTCGATGTGGATCTGGTCGATGACGCCGTGCGCAACGTCGGAGCGCACGAACACAGCGTGCAATCGGTTGGGCAGGTCCAGATCAGCGAGGTAGTTCATGCTCCCGGTGAGCAGGCCTGGGTCCTCGGTGCGCAACACCCGAGTGCCGAGGATCGATCCGGGCCGAGGCGTACTGATGGTGTCGGTCACCCCGCCGAACCTACCCCGCCTGCGCTTCGCTCCTGACAGCCGAACGCAGACCAGAGGTGTGGCTCGCGTGCGCCGCGTTCCGGGTGCGCCGGCCCACTCGAGATTCGAACGCGACCGTCGAGGCAGGTGCGCGGCGAGGCGCATGCCAGACTCCGGTGCGGCATGAGTGGGCACGGATCGGAGCACGCCCGCACAGGGCTCGCATCCACCCTGAACAATCGCGGTCTCCGACGGCTCTACGGCGCCGAAGTCGTCTCCGGTGCCGGCGACGGGGTCTTCTGGGTCGCGCTCGTCGTGTTCGTGTCGGACCAGCCGCGCTTCGGGCTCTGGTTGACGCTCGCGGTGGTCGCTCGGCTCGCGCCACGGGCACTCCTGAGCCTTCCCGCGGGTTCGCTGGTCGATCGCAGCAACCTGCGAACGCTCGTGGTGGCGGTCGACCTGGCGCGAGCCGCGGTGATGGTGGCGATGGCGGTCGCGGTGTCGGCCGATGCCAGCGCGCTGGCAGTGATGGCACTGGTCCTGCTGTCGTACACGATTGCGGCACCGACCCGGCCTGCGCTGTCCGCGATCGTGCCTGCCGTGGCCGGAGAACGCCACCTTGCGGGGGCCAACGCCGTGCTCAGCACGATCCGCCAGATCATGACCTTCGTCGGACCGCTGTTGGGCGTTGTCGTCGCAGCTTGGTCACCGTCGGTCGGGTTTGCCGTCAACGCAGTGACCTTTGCGCTGTCCGGCATCGCCATCGCCGCGATCGCAGGGATTCCGGACCGCTCGCAGCAGGTCCGCGCGAGTCGCCGCGGGCCTGCCCGACTGGGTCCGATCTCGGCGTTCCGCGACGGCATCGGCGTCGTCGGGTCGAACGCTGCGCTCGCGCCCCTCGTCGCGCTGATCGGTGTGATGTATTTCGTGCGCGGCGCCGAGATGGTGCTCCTCGTCTACGTCGTGCGCGAGCGGCTCGGCGGCGACGTCGAACGAATCGGTCTGCTGAACGGAGCCGTCGGTCTGGGAGCACTGATCGCGGTGCCGATCGCGTGGAGGGCGGCGAACTCGCCCAATCCTGTCCGTCCGATCGTGCTCTCGCTGCTGGCGACCGCGGTGCCGACTGCTGCGCTTGCCGTTGTCACGACCACGTTGGGGGCGAGCACCGTCCTGGTTCCGGTCGGAGTCGGCATGGTGGTGTTCGAGGTCGTGGTCGTCGTGATGGTGCAGCGGATGACGCCACCGCGTGCCTTGGGTCGGGTCTTCGGTGCGGTCAACGGCGCATCCAACACCGGCAAGCTCGCCGGTGCATTGGTGGCGCCGCTGATGATCGCCGTCGCCGGTGTCGAGGGATCACTCGTCGTGGTCGGGGTCATCGTGGTGCTGGTGGGTGCCGCAGCGGTGTGGCCACTCGTGAGAATCGGCCGGGTGACAGCGGCTCGCCAACGGGATCTCGCTCCGAAGGTCAGAGCCCTTCGTGGCCTCGGGATCTTCGAGGGGGCCACGGGTCCGTCGCTCGAGCGAATTGCTGCGCAGTTGGCCGAGCGGGATCTGCCTGCCGACACCGTTGTCATCCGCCAGGGCGAACCCGCTGACGATCTCTACATCGCCCGTTCAGGGGCGCTCATTGCCGTCCGCGATGACGTCGTCATCGGCACCATCGGGGCAGGCGAATGGTTCGGCGAGATCGGGTTGCTCGAGGAACGACCGCGCACGGCCACGGTCACGACGGTGGAGCCGAGCACCGTGTGGCAGATCCCTGGCGACGTCTTTCTCGATGCCCTCGACGACGCCGGGGCCGCGCCGTCGGCGTTGCTCGACGCCATGGCCGATCGCCTTGCGAGCCATGAGTCGGGTGAGCGATCGAACAGCGCGTGAGTGCAGCGCGCCGATGCGGTGCCGGTTCTCTCGGCCCTCCTGAGGGGAGACGTCCGAGGTTCCTGTGACGGTCGCGGTGTGACTACTGTCAGCCCGGGTGCGTTCGGGGATGCGCAGAGCACGAGTGGGACAGGGGGTCGCGTGACAGTGGAGGCCGAGTCGATCGACGGCTGCTCGGGGCGCGCCAGCGAACTGCCGCAGGCAGGTCACCGTCGATACGGGGCATCCACACGAAGGGAACTCGGAGCGACTCGATGCTGTTGTTGACCTTCCGTGACCTGGTGTACCGACGGACGAGGTTCATCGTGGTCATCGTGCTCGGCGCCGTCGTCTTCGCGTTGCTGTTCGTGATGACCGGTCTCGTCGAGCAGTTCAACAACGAACCGGTCGACACGGTCGCGGCGATCGGCGCCGACACCTGGGTCGTTCCGGAAGGGATCTCGGGACCGTTCACGGCCTTGTCCGCAGCGCCTGCCGCTGCCATCGACGCGGTCGAGGGTGACAACAAGGTTCCGGTGGTCGTGTCGAGATCCGGACTGGTCGACGAGCCGGACGACGACGCCATCGAAGTGATCCTGATCGGACACGAGGTCGATGCTCTCGGGAGCCCGCCGACGGCGGAGGGCCGGCCCGCTGCAACGACCGGTGAGGTCGTCGTCGACGAATCGCTCGGCCTGTCCGTCGGCGACGAGGTGATGATCGTCGGCCAGCCGTTCACCGTTGTCGGTGAGACGAAACGCACGACACTGCTCGCCGGAATTCCGCTCGTCTTCGTTGTCCTGTCGGATGCCCAACAGCTGACATTCGGCTCCGACGAGGTGATCAGCGGTGTGCTGGTCGAGGGCGAACCCTCCGCGATCCCACCTGGGGCCAAGACGATGACGGCGGACGAAGTCGCCGACAGCGTGTTGAAACCGCTCGAAGGCGCCATCGCCTCGATCGACCTCGTCCGTGGGCTGCTGTGGATCGTTGCGGCGATCATCGTCGGCGCGGTCGTGTACCTGTCTGCGCTCGAACGTCAGCGGGACTTCGCCGTGCTCAAGGCGGTCGGCGCTCCGAACCGAGCGCTGCTCGGGAGCCTGGCAGTGCAGGCGGTGCTGGTGGCGCTGCTCGCGGTGGGGACAGCTGCCATCCTGCAGATCTTCCTCGCCGAGCAGTTCCCGCTGGCGGTGACGGTCCCGGCCCGAGCGTTCTGGCAGTTGCCGCTCCTCGCGGTCGTGATGGCGTTGCTCGCGGGGGCGATCGGAATGCGCAAGGTGCTGAAGGCAGACCCGTCACAAGCGTTCGCGGGAGCAGGGGTATGACCACTGGACCACTCACCGTCACCGATCTCGTCGTCGAGTTCATCCACGACGGGTATGCCATCCGTCCGCTCGATGGGCTGTCGTTCGGCGCGCAGTCGGGCGAACTCATCGTGCTGCTTGGACCTTCGGGGTGCGGAAAGACGACCCTGTTGTCGTGTCTGGGCGGCATTCTGACCCCGACGAGTGGAACCATCCAGCTCGGCGCGACCGATGTCACGGCGCTGAAGGGCGCGGACCTCGACAAGTACCGCCGGGAGGACATCGGGTTCGTCTTCCAGGCGTTCAACCTGATCCCGTCGCTCACCGCGCGGGAGAACATCGCGGTGCCGCTCACGCTCACCGGACGCAGCCGCAAGGAGGCGTTCGCCCGCGCCGACGAGCTGCTCGAACAGGTCGGGCTCAGCGAGCGCGCCGGGCACCTGCCCAGCCGTCTCTCGGGCGGTCAGATGCAGCGCGTCGCGGTCGCTCGCG
>JBGSII010000150.1:0-1510 GCA_041742555.1 Ilumatobacteraceae bacterium | reverse complement strand
CTCTCTCGTCACGTGTGTTGCACGCCACTGTGTGTTGTGCAGGTTGACAAGCACCTGCGGGTGGTGAGCCATCCCAGCCTGTTTGCAGTGGGTGACGTCACAGACGTGCCAGAGGAGCGCAGTCGTTGCTCCTCGGCAGCGACTGCGAAGAGGTCGTCGCTCACGAGATCAGCGCCGCCCGATAGACCTCGCGCCGGAAACCCACCACATGGTCGACCAGCCACGCTCGCTCGACCCAGCGCCAGGCCACGAACTCGACGTCGTCGGGAGTCGGCTCCACGCTGTCGTCGAGCGCGCGGAAGAAGTACCACCGCTGCGCCTGACCGAGCCGCTTGCCGTCCGACCTGACGTGCTCGGGGAATTCGTAGACGAGCCAGGCAGGATGTTCCGCGATCAGGTCGACGTCGGAGGATCCGAGACCGGTCTCCTCGCCGAGCTCTCGCCAGACGGCGCCCAGCGGGGTCTCGCCGACGTCGATTCCACCTTGGGGAAGCTGCCAGGCGCCCGGTACATCGCTGCGCTCGAACGCGAGCACGAGGTCGCTCGAGTTGGTCACCACCGCCACCACTCCGGCCCGGAAGTTCGCGCTCGGCATCGTCGGCTGCTACCTGCCGAGGCTGCGAAGGCGGTCGCGGACGTCGGCGAACTCGTCGTCGAACTCGAGAATCGTCGAAAACCAGCGGCGCGCGCTGATCGGGTCGCCCATCCGGTCGTACAGATCGGCGAGCACGTACCACTGGCGCAGATGGAAGTCCCGGACCGCCTTCGGCCGCTTCGCTGCCGGCTCGATCACCGCCAATGCACCGCGCAGATCGTCCTGGTCGACCAACGCTCCGGCAGCCACCATCCGCCCCTCGGCCATCACTTCATGGCTCGGCGACGCCGCCTTGATCTCCGACCAGATGCGATCGACGGCTGCCCAACGACCTTGCGCACGCTGGCAGTCGGCGATCACCGGCAGCAGGGCCGGTTCGGGATGCAGCTCCTGAGCCGTCTCGAGTGCCGCCACGGCTTGCTTGTACAGGCCGAGCCGGTAGTTGGCGAGCCCGACGAGTTCATGGGCCGCCGCCACCGACGGAGCCTCCTTGGCGATTGCCGCCGCGATCCTCCGGGCCTCTTGGAAACGTTCCCGATCGAGCGCCTCGGACGCCTGAGCAAGACGCTCGGTGAGACGCGCTCCGCGCTGCGCACCGAGGGCGGCGCTGAGTTCGGCCGCCACCTCTGGGTCGAGTGGCTTCGGGGGCCGGCGCTTCGGGGGCGGCGTGTCCTCACCGGCCGCCCGTTTGGCTGCCCTCGTTGCCTCGTTACGAACGGAGCCCTCGTCGATCCACTGTTCCGTGGTTCGTGACTCGATCTTGCGACGTTCGATCTCGGGATCCTGCGGCGCACGCGGGGCGCGCCGCGCCTTGACCGCCTTCGAACGACGCTCGGCCTCGGTCATCGGCTTGGTCACGCGCAGTCGTGGCTTGCTCCGCCCGCTCTCGGGGCGCCCAGCGCGGCCACCGTCGGG
>JBGSII010000149.1:0-4949 GCA_041742555.1 Ilumatobacteraceae bacterium | reverse complement strand
TCGCGGCCGTGGGCCTCCTCGGCGGCCTCGCGGGCCAACCGAGCTGCGACCTCGTTGAGCTCGCCGACCTGGTCGACGGTGCCGTAGTCGCCCTGCGACACGCGGTTGGCCGAGAACGTGTTGGTCTCGACGATGTCGGCGCCGGCGAGGAGGTAACGCAGGTGGATGTCACGCATCGCGTCCGGCTGGGTGAGTGTGAGCAGTTCGTTGTTCCCGGCGAGATCGCAGCCGTGGTCGCAGAACCGGTCGCCCCGGAACGCTTCGTCGGACAGCCCGAGCGTCTGGATCTCGGTGCCCATCGCTCCGTCGAGCACGACGATGCGTTCGCGAGCGAGTTCGGCGATGGGGTGACGGTGGAACGGGTGCTGGGTGGAGGTCATGCAACTTCTCTCTGGGCGACGGGGAGCGCTCGATTGGTGGCGAGCCAGACCGTGACGGTGAGGCCGTCCTGTCCGTCGGGGGGCTCGACATCGGTGATCGTCTGGCAGTCGAAGCCCGCCTGGTCGAACCAGTCGGCGAGCTGTTGATGGGTGAATCCGAGTCGACGATGTGCAGCTGCACGGAGGAAGTCGTGGCGGTGCGGCGCGAAGTCGACGACCAGGAGGCGACCGCCGGCTGCGACGAGGCGGGACGCTTCCGCGATCGCTCGTGCCGGGTCGTCGAGGTAGTGGAGCACCTGGTGGATCACGACGAGGTCGAAACTCGCGGTGTCGAGGGGGGGCGAGTGGACGTCGCCCTGCCGTAGCTCCCAGTTCGCCACGCCCGCGCGCTCGAGGTTGGCGCGGGCGACCGACAGCATCGAGTGGCTGCTGTCGAGTCCGACCGCTCGATCGGCGCGACCGGCGAGCAGCTGCAGCATGCGGCCGGTCCCGGTGCCGACGTCGAGGACGCGACCCAGTGGCAGATCACCGACCGCGCCGAGGATCACGGCTTCGACCGTGTCGGCCGCCGCGTGGAGCGAGCGTTCCTCGTCCCAGATCGGCGCGATCCGTTCGAAGTACTCGTGGGCCGCCGCAGCACGGCGAGCACGAACGGTGTCCAAGCGAGCGAGATCGGAGACCAACACGCTGTCGCCAGGGGCGACCGAGGCGATCGCGGCGTGGACGAGATCGAGGCGGGCGCCGCCGTCGACGAGCCGGAAGAACACCCACGTGCCCTCCCGATGCTTGGTGACCAGACCGGCGTCGACGAGCAGTCGCAGGTGGCGCGACACCCGAGGCTGGCTCTGGCCCAGGATCTCGGTCAGGTCGGTCACCGTTAACTCGCCGTGGTCGAGCAGCGCGACGACGCGCAACCTCGTTTCCTCCGCGATCGCCTTGAGCGCATCGAGCGCCACATCGAACCGTTCCGGCATGGGCCTACTATATAAAGACATGTGCATGTCTGCAAGGGTGGGACCCCCGACCGATTCTCGCCCCACCGAGCCCGAGGCGTTCGTGCTCGCGACGAGGGGGTCGGGTACGGTCGGGAGCATGACAGCGGTGTTCCACCTCGGGTTGACGGCGGACATGTTGCAGGGCGCGACACTGGCGATCGTTCCGGGGGATCCGGGTCGGGTCGAGCGGATCGCAGCGACGACCGATCGCCATGAGTTCCTGGCCGCACATCGCGAGTTCACGTCCTTTCTCGGATGGTTCGGTGACACCCCGATCGTCGTGTGCTCGTCGGGAATCGGTGGGCCGTCGACCTCGATCGCCGTCGAGGAACTCGCACAACTCGGGGTGCGTACGTTCCTTCGGGTCGGCACGACCGGCGGCATCCAGCCACACCTGGAACCGGGTGACGTGATCGTCACCACGGGCGCCGTACGCCTCGACGGAGCAAGTCTGCACTTCGCTCCGATGGAGTTCCCGGCCGTCGCCGATTTCACCTGCACGACCGCGCTCGTCGAGGCAGCCACCTCGCTCGGGATCCAACCGCACGTCGGGATCACGGCGTCGTCCGACACCTTCTACCCGGGCCAGGAGCGCTACGACACGTACTCCGGCCGCGTGACCCGACGGTTCCGCGGCAGCCTCGCCGACTGGCAAGCGATGGGGGTGCTCAACTACGAGATGGAGGCCGCCACGCTGTTCACGATGTGCGCGTCATCGGGATTGCGCGCCGGCTGCGTGGCCGGCGTCCTCGTGAATCGCACCCAACAGGAAACCCCGAGCGAGGAGACCGCGAAGCGCATCGAGTCGACGACCGTGTCGGTCGTGGTCGCGGCGGCCCGCCGTCTCGTCGAGTGACAGCACATCGACTCCGAGACAGCATCAGCGATCAGCGGACGACGCGGCGACGTCATTGGCAGCGATGAAGGCTCGGTAGAGGTCGAGCAGCGACTGCTTCTGAGTGTCCGTCAGCCGGTCATCGATGGCGATCGCCGATTCGGTCGAGCGTTCCGCAGCAGCTTCGTGGCGACCGAGAAACGCGAGCAGCTTCTCGCTCGGGACGTTCAGCGCCTGGGCAAGACCGTTGACCACACGAACCGACGGCTCATGGAGACCTCGCTCGAGTTGACTGAGGTACGCGTCGGAGAGATCGGCGAGCCGTGCGAGCTCGCGTTGGGACAGGTCCGCAATGCGGCGCTGGCTCTTGATGAAGTCACCGAGCGCTGACACGCCTCGTGTCGTGCGGGGATCGGCTCGGTCGCTCATCGGAGGTCAGACTACGGCGATGGCGTCGCCGGACCGGGGGGCGGCCCGGCGACACCACGGTCGCCTCAGGTCACTTGGACGCAGCGGCCTTCTTGGCCACGGTCTTGCGGACCGGACGCTTTCGGGCAGCAGCCTTCTTGGCCGGCGCCTTCTTGGCCGACGCCCTCTTGGCCGGAGCCTTCTTGGCCGGCGCCTTCTCCGCTGCCGTCCTCGCGGCATCGGTGACGGTCTTGGCGGTACCGGTGACCGTCTTGGTGGCGCTCTCCGCGACACTCTTCGCCGTGGCGGTGACCTTGTCGGAGGCGGCCTTGGCGTTGTCGGCCTTGATCATCTCGGCGACGCGCTGGTTCATGTCACGATTCAGCGACACGGCGCGCTCGACGAACTCGAGGTACCGCTCGCCAGCTTCGGAGGGAGTCGGGAGGCGATCGGTGAACGGCAACTCGACCTTGAACTGCTCGGACACCCGATCGGCTGTGGTCACCGCCATGTCGACGATTCGACGATTGGCATCGAGCACTGCGTCGAGCACCTGATCGCTGGTGGTGGTGAAGCGCTCGCTGACGTCGTTGTCGTTGATGGCATCGGTGAGCGTGGTGGTCGCCTCGTTGGCGAACTTGGTGATCTGCTCGAACATGTCGAACTCCTTTGGGTTGGTGGAATGACCGCGCCTCGGGCTGGTGCTCGATTCGCTTTTCTGTTGCTAACTATATCACGCAGCATCCGGTATGCAACGGCAGTGCGTGGAATATCTTGCAGCGCTCACCATCGCCTGAGGATCTCCAGCACCACGCGGGGCCCCTGCTGGCGTAACGTGGCCCCATGGGAGGGGACCGCCAGCTCGGCACCGCACGGCCGGCGCGGCGTGTCGGCGTCGTACTGGTCTCGCTGTTCGCGCTCGCTGCATGCGACGACGCTGCCGACACGCCGGCCGACGTCGTCGGAGCAGCCCAGGCGATCACCGCGATCGTCGCGTGGCAAGCGGCTGAACAAACGCCCGTCGTCGGCACCGATGGCGAACCCGAGCTCCCGGTGATCTTCGTGGTCGCGGGCGACGGGGCGGTGATCGACATCGGCGTCCAAGCCGATGTCGCCGAGTCCACGAACGACTGGGCAAACGTGCGTTTCGCCGATGACGTCAGCGACACCTTCGACGCCGAGGTGGAGGGCGAACCAGTGCGGGACTCCGGGGCCATGTTGCTGATCGGACCGATCCCGGAACCCGCGCCGACGATCGAAGTCGACCTGATCCGCTACACCACGATCGACGACGGCGAACCGCTCCGGATGGAGATCGCCAACGAGCAACCGCCCGACACCACCGATCCCGACGCCGCGTCGACCGCGACCGTCACCGCAGTGACAACGCCTTGATCAGCGCGTCAGCGAGCAGCAGGGCCTCGCGGGCATCGTCCTCACCGACAGACCGTTCGACGTCGATCGCGCACTGCCGCAACTCGTCCAGACGACGCCGATCGACGTGCGCGTCGATGGGCCCGACGACGCTCTGCGCGAGGTCGACCGCAGCGGAGGCGTCGACGATCGCCACACGAGACGAACCGGACTCGCACGCTTGGTGCGCCATCGCCAGCCGAGCGTGAGCGCCACCGAGATGGTCCTCCGGAGGACCCTCGAAGCGATGGGCCTCCCGGATCCCACGCACGAACACGACGAGCGCCGGGACGTAGATGGCGGTGAGCACCGTCATGCTCACTTCGACGGGCAAGGAGATCGGTGTCGCCAGCACCCCGCCGAACACCCAGGCGAGCTGGAACCGGGTCTCGTAGCGCGCACCCGCACGGCCGAGCAGCGCTTCGGGGGCCCGCCGCTGGAGGAGCCCGTCGAAGGCATTCCGGCCGAGCGTCGTCGACAGCCCGACCAGACCGGACGTGACGATCAGGAGCGGGACGGATGCTCCGAGGATTCCGACCGCGGTGAACACCGCAGGGAGCGCGAGCGACAGACCGATCAGCTGCTCCTCGCTGAACCATCGCCGCAGCACGGTTGCCGCAGTGTGCCCCAGGAACGCTCCGATCCCGTAGGCCGCGGCCGCCAGTCCATAGATCAGCGCCGGCTCGCTCGAGCGGCGCAGCGTGAACGCCAGCGTGAAGACGAAGAAGCCGACGGCTGCTCGGATCGCCAGCAGTCCGATCGACGAGACCACCACGGTGGGAAGGTGCGTCTCCGCGTATTCGACGTCATCCGGCGTCACCGCCGCGGTCGAACGCGGTCGCGCGCGCAGCACAGCCGCACCGGCCAGCGCGAACAACACAGCTCCTGCTCGCAGCGACCACTCGGCGCCAGCCGTGG
>JBGSII010000148.1:0-4641 GCA_041742555.1 Ilumatobacteraceae bacterium | reverse complement strand
CGAGATCGATGGTCGGTTCGGGTGTTGTGGCGACGTCCATCCCGGCATGCAAGCACAACGGCGCGGCGCCGCCGAAGGTGAACGGCGGATGACGTTGCGCCGAGGCGGTCGAAGGCGCCGTGCGAGAGGCGTACCCTGGCGGCCGTGTCAGACGTCTCGAAGATCGCGATCAGCACCGGCGGCGGCGATGCCCCCGGTCTCAATGCCGTCATCCGCTCCGCGACCGTGGCCGCCCGCAACCGCGGGTGGGAGGTCGTGGGCATCCGCGACGGTTTCAACGGCATTCTGCATCCGGACGAGTACCCGGATGGAGGGCTCATCGAGCTCGATCGTCAGGCGGTTCGTGGCATCTCTCACCTGGGCGGCACGATTCTGGGCTCCACCAACCGAGGCAATCCGATGCGGTATCCGGTGCTCCAGGACGACGGCACGTGGGCCGAGGTCGATCGCACGCCAGAGCTCGTCCAGCGCTTTGCCGACGCGGGCATCGATGCCCTCGTCACCGTCGGCGGCGATGGTTCACTTCGCATCGGACATCACATCCATCAGCACGGGTTCCGAGTGATCGGGGTGCCCAAGACGATCGACAACGATCTCGACAAGACCACCGCCACGTTCGGCTTCGACACCGCGGTCGACTTCGCGGCAGAGTGCATCGACCGGTTGTTCACCACGGCGACATCCCACGGTCGCGTGATGATCGTCGAGGTGATGGGTCGCGACGCTGGCTGGATCGCACTGCATGCCGGCATGGCTGGTGGAGCGCACTGCATCCTCATCCCCGAGATTCCCTACGAGCTCGGCCCGGTCGCCGAGACGATCCTGCAGCGTGACCGCAACGGCGCGCGCTTCACCATCGTCGTCGTCGCCGAAGGTGCAAAGCCGGTCGGCGGCGATGTCACGGTCATCGGGCAAGCGGTCGGGCAAGCGGTGCAACTGGGCGGGGTCGGGAGCAAGGTCGCGGCACAACTCGCCGAGCTCACGGGCAAGGAGACCCGAACGGTCGTCCTCGGCCACCTGCTGCGCGGTGGCTCGCCCACCGCACTCGACCGACTCCTCGGGCTCCGCTTCGGCGCGGCGGCGGTGCGTGCCCTGGAGGAGGGGCAGGACGGGATCATGGTCGGCCTCCAGCCACCCGAGGTCGTGTACGTGCCGTTGGAGGAGGCGACGCGCCGGCTCAAGCTCGTCCCGCTCGACGGCGACACGATGCGCACTGCGCGAGACCTCGGCATCAACTTCGGCGACCAGATGCCCGGAGAACTCCTTGGACGCTGACCGCGCGAGCGGTGAGCGAGAACGACTGCGTGCAGATCTGCTGAGTGCGACAGCGTTCCTGCGTCGCGTGGGCTCCGATCGGGCGCTGCTCGCCGCCTTGACACCGCAGGAGAAGCAGGACCTCCTCAACGCTGCTGGCGACGTCTTCTGTCCCGACCCGGAGGAACGCCGGATTCGGACGAAAGCGCTCAAGCGTCAGCGTCGAGCCGAGCGCGTGCGCGGCGACGAAGACGTCTTGGCAGGCACAGGCATTCGCACCTTGCGTGAGCAGCCGGTGTTCACCACGCCGAACGCGATGCCGCCCGCGGCCTTCGAGCAGCGAGACGTCGACGATCCCGCGTATCGCGAGACGGTCGAGGACCAGCACTGCTACGTCTGCAAGGTCAAGTATCGCGAGATCCACCATTTCTACGACCAGCTGTGTCCGCCGTGCGCCGAGTTCAACTTCTCCAAGCGCGGCGAGCTCGCCGACCTGTCGGGCACCGTCGCACTCCTGACCGGCGGGCGCGTCAAGATCGGCTACCAGGCCGGGATCAAGCTCTTGCGAAGCGGCGCGTCGCTGATCGTCGTCACGAGGTTCCCCCGCGACGCGGCGGCGCGTTACTCCGCCGAACCCGACTTCGCCGAGTGGGGCGCCCGCGTCGAGATCTTCGGTCTCGACCTCCGACACACGCCGAGCGTCGAGGCATTCGCGCATCACGTCCTGACGACTCGTGAGCGTCTCGACTTCATCGTCAACAACGCGTGTCAGACGGTGCGCAGGCCGCCGGAGTTCTACCGCCACATGATGCGAGGCGAGAGTGCCGCACTCGACACGTTGACGCCCGAGGTGCTCCGTCTCGTCGGCGCCTACGAGGGCCTCCGCGGGTATCACCTGCTGCCGGGCAGTGAGTTCGACGGGGCCGCGATCGCGCCCACTCACGGCATACCGCTGCCTGGGCTCACCGACGCCCCGGCGCTGTCGCAGACACCGTTGCTCCCGGACGAACGCGAGGCCCAGAGCGGGCTGTTTCCGCAGGGTCGGCTCGACCAGGACCTCCAGCAGGTGGATCTCCGCGAGCGGAATTCGTGGCGGCTGTTGCTCCATGAGGTGTCATCGGTCGAACTTCTCGAGACGCAGCTGGTGAACGCGGTCGCGCCGTTCGTGTTGAACGCGCGGCTCAAGCCGCTGATGGAGGCGACGCCCGGCCGGCACAAGCACGTCGTGAACGTGTCGGCGGTGGAGGGCCAGTTCTATCGGCTGTGCAAGACCACCCGCCATCCACACACCAACATGGCCAAGGCGGCGTTGAACATGATGACGCGCACGTCAGCGACCGACTATCACGCCTCCGGCATCCACATGAACAGCGTCGACACGGGTTGGGTCAGCGATGAGGACCCGGTGGCGATCGCCGAGCAGAAACAGGCCGAGCATCGCTTCCACCCGCCGCTCGACATCGTCGACGGCGCCGCTCGCATCGTCGATCCGATCATCGACGGCGCCAACACCGGCACCCACCTGTGGGGCCAGTTCCTCAAGGACTACCGCCCCACCGACTGGTGATTGCAGCAGGGGTCAGACCCCTGCTGCAATCGTCGCCCGATTGCTGCGTGGGTCTGACCCCTGCTGCAATCCGGCCTGGGTGAATCGCATGACGCCGTCGTCGACGGGCGCCTTTCGGAACATCTTCTTGTCCTTGGCGTAGTCCTGCGGATTGACCCACGGCTCGCGATCGCCCTGCTTCGGGTAGCGGTCGCTCGCGCGTCGGACGTAGCCGGACGTGAGGTGATCCAGGAGCGGACGCAGCTCCATCGTGGCGTCGGACGACCGCAGCCGAGGCGTACAGATCTGGGTGCCCGTCGCGTCCATGTGGTTGAGCAGGCGGCACACGTACCGCGCGATCAGATCGGCGCGGAGTGTCCACGACGCGTTGACATAGCCGAACGTCGACGCCAGGTTCGGGACGTCGGAGTACGCGAACCCCTTGTACGCAACCGTCTGGGAGAAGTCGACGGATCGACCATCGACGACGAAGTCGACCTCGCCGAGCGTCACCATGTTCAGCCCGGTCGCGGTGACGATGATGTCGGCGTCGAGATGGTGGCCCGAGGCGAGCAGGATGCCGGTCTCGGTGAAGGTGTCGACGTGATCGGTGACGACAGACGCGGAACCGTTGTTGATCGCATCGAACAGGTCACCGTTCGGCACCAGGCACAGTCGCTGGTCCCAGGGCGCGTAGGTCGGCGTGAAATGGGTGTCGACGTCGTATCCGGGTCCGAGTGCCTTGCGGACCCGCCCGAGCAGGTAGTCCTTCGCTTTGTCCGGGTTCTTCCGCATCCGCTTGTACATCACCTGCTGGAGCGTCGTGTTCTTCTTTCGGGTGAGGCCATATGCGACGCTGTCGGGCAACACCTTGCGCAAGCCGTTCGCGATCACGTCGACGTCCGGCCCCGCCGCGACGTACGTCGGGGAACGCTGGAGCATCGTGACGTGACCAGCGGTCGTGGCCATCGCGGGGACGAGGGTCACCGCTGTGGCGCCCGAACCGATCACGACGACCCGCTTGCCGGCGTGGTCGAGGTCGTCCGGCCACGCCTGCGGATGCACGATCCTTCCCTGGAACTGATCGCGGCCCGGGAACTCCGGCGTGTAGCCCTCCTTGTAGGAGTAGTACCCGGAGCACATCGACAAGAAGTTGCAGGTGTAGGTCGCCGTGCCGCCGTCGGCCAGTTCGGCCTCGACGCTCCACGTCGCCGTGTCGCTCGACCACTGGGCGCTGCGCACGAGGTGGCCGAACCGGATGTGGCGGTCGATGCCGTGTTCTGCGACGGTCTCGCGCAGGTACGCCATGATCGAGGGACCGTCGGCGATCGCCTTCTCCGCGTTCCATGGTTTGAACTCGAACCCGAGCGTGTGCATGTCGCTGTCGGAACGGATGCCGGGATAGCGGAACAGATCCCATGTCCCTCCGATGTCGGAGCGGCCCTCGAGGATGAGGTATGTGCGATTCGGCGACTCGACCTGCAAGTGGTACGCGGCGCCGATACCGGAGATCCCGGCACCGATCACGAGGACGTCGACGTGCTGTGCGCTCATGGGCCGACGCTAACTGCGCCTGGTGGATCAGCACGAACTCTTGACGTGACCAGACTCGTTCGGGGTCGTACCCTGGAATCATGACGTCGACCTTCGCACCCCCGACCGGTCCACCGATGACCGAGTCGACCCCGACCACGCTGCCCGAGTTCGAGCCCGTGCCGGGCGCCGAGGTCGGCGGTCGCGGGAGCGGCCGTCGTCGCATCGTTCTGGTGGCGTCGGTCGTCGCCGTGCTGGCGCTCGGTGTCGCCGCCTTGGTCGCGCTCGCTGGTGGTCGATCGGGCGAC
>JBGSII010000147.1:0-2079 GCA_041742555.1 Ilumatobacteraceae bacterium | reverse complement strand
GGTCGCGGAGTCGACAGCCGGGCCACCGTGCACAGCGCTGCCGAGTCGGCTGCGCAGGCCGCAGCGCAGGAGCGATCGGGCGCAGCTGCGATCGTTGCGGCCCGGGAGGTCGGCCGGGCGATGTTGATCGACCCGGTGTCGTGCTCGGCGCCGAGTGTGTCCGTCGATCTGTCCGATTTCCGCCCCGGCGGCGAGGTCGCGGTCACGGTGTCGTGCACGGTCTCGGCCGGTGGGCTCGAGCTGATCGATCCACCCTCGATCG
This sequence comes from Ilumatobacteraceae bacterium, assembly GCA_041742555.1. Taxonomy (GTDB): domain Bacteria; phylum Actinomycetota; class Acidimicrobiia; order Acidimicrobiales; family Ilumatobacteraceae; genus Sva-07. Next base: position 1,817 of record JBGSII010000147.1, on the reverse strand, counting down.
GCCCGACCACGGCGACAGCATTCGCGAGAATCGATCCGCTCCGAGCGACCGAGGCGGCTCCGTGAGCCCGACCGCCCGCGCTCGGGGGGAGCACGGTGCCGGGCTGATCGCCGGGATCGCGTTGATCTTCGCGTTCACGTTCCTCGGCCTGGTGTGGCTGGCACACGACGTCGATCGAGGGGTGTCCAATCGATCAGCGGCTCAGTCCATTGCGTTCCAGGCCGCCCGATCGGGAGCCCAGTCGACCTCCGTCGCCGATCTTCGAGGCGGCGTCACAGCGATCGATCCGAGCGCCGCGCGCGAGGCGGCGATCGCCACAGCGAGCGCGCTCTTCGCCTCGTACCAGGTCGACGGCCGTGTGACCGCGGTGGAAGTCGTCATCGATCGCGTCTCGGTCACCGTGTCGATCGTCGATGACGGTCGAACGGTCACAGGAGCGGGAACGGTCCGGGCGGAGCGCGCGCCGTGACCACGATTTCCCCTCTCATCGCTGCGGGCCCCACTGACACAGCGGCGGGCGCCGACCCCGTCGACGCACACGGACAGGAGGAGCGGTGAGCGAAGGCGATCCGAATCGGTGGACCCGCTTCGCTGCGTCGGCGATCGCCCTGATCATGCTCGCCGTGGTCCTGCCGGTCGGACTGGTGGCGGCGTCTCGGACTCGGTTCGGATCTGCGAATCCGCTCGCCGGGGCGGATCCCCCTTGGCGCTGGGGCTCCGAGGCGGTCGGCGATGCGCTGTCGGCTCCCATCGCCGACGACACCGTGATCGACGGCATCGTGCGGCTGAGTCTCTGCGTGGCGTGGCTGGCGCTCGCCGTGATTCTGGCGACCACCGTGGTCGAGGTCGCCCACGCGGTCCGCCACCGCGGCCTGACGTGTCCCGACGTGCGCTGGATGGGTTGGTCGCAGTCGATCGCCCGGTTCATCGCCGTCGGACTGGTCGCCGTCATGCCGTTGACGACAGCGTCGATCTCGCTGGCCTCGACGTTCGCCGCCAGAGCAGCCCCGCCAGCGGCCAACGCTGACCGGGTGGTCGCGTCGACCGCGAGGTTCGACGCTGGAGCGTCGAACGCGACGTCGACAACACCGTCAGGCCCAGATGCCGTGCACGTCGTTGCGCCGGGCGAGTCGATCTACTCCATCGCCGTCGACCTGGCCGGCGGGGACTCCGCGCGAGTTCTCGGAATCGCCGACGCGATCATCGACGCGAACCTCGGCGCCGCAATGCCGGGCGGCCAGCGCTTCACCAACCCTGCCTACATCGAGACCGGCTGGAGGCTGCGGCTCCCCGCCGCTCTCGCCGCGTCCCGATCGGTCGTCGAGCCGAGTCCGGCAACGAGTCCCCAGCACGAGAACACGCCGATCTACACCGTCGAGCGCGGCGACACACTGTGGGACATCGCCGACGAGCAGCTCGGCGACCCGACGGCATGGCCGGAGATCTGGTCACGCAACGCCGGCGACGACATGGGTGGCGGTCGGACCTTCGATGATCCGAACCTGATCCTGGCCGGGTGGGAACTCGAGCTGACCGGCCCAGACGCTTCGCTCCCCGCTCCGACGCGGTCCGATCCGGGCGCCGCGGACTCGGAGCCAGCACCTGCGCCGTCGCGTGATGTCGATCTGCCAGAGCCGGCGAGCGCGCCGCTCCCGCTGACCCCCGAGGGCACCGCCGCACCAACGACTCCGGCATCGAGCACGACGTCGACTTCGATCCGCGGTGCCGATCCCACACACTCGCCAGCGGCCGGCTCCTCTGCCGACGCTCCCGGACCGGCAGCACCGTCGCCGGTTCGGCTCGAACACGCCGCGCTG
>JBGSII010000146.1:0-2749 GCA_041742555.1 Ilumatobacteraceae bacterium | reverse complement strand
TCGTCACGGGACTGGTCCCGATCCGGCTCGGGCCCCTCCTCTCCCGGTGGCAGCGGCGTCGGATCTGCCGGCTCACCTGCGTCCGGCGCCGGCGATGTGGATTCCGCGTCCGACGCCGGCGACCGCGCACCACCCTCCGCGCCCCGACGAGCCGAGGATGCAGCTCGCGCCTCGACCCAGGTCGTCACCTGCGACGGTGCGGTCGTCTCTGCGACGTCGCCATGCACCCACAACAGCAGCAGCGCCAGCACGTGCTTGCACGGATGGCGGCGGCTCGGACAGGTGCAGCGCGACACCACGCCGACATGATCGACCATCGTGTCGTAGGGTTCGGCTCCGCTCCCCCGGCACGATCCCCAGACCGCTCGCTCGTCGGCGCCGAGGCCACCCCACTTGGCCACGGTGGTCAGCGGACGGGCCGCACTCAACACGGCCGGAGTCGGAGCGAGGGCCTAGACCTGCTCAGGCGACCATCGTGTCACGGCGCCGCGTGGGAGGCACCGACCGACACCGGCACCGACACCGATTCGGCGGCGCCCCTGGCGTGATAGCTCGACCGTGTGAGCGGGCTCGCCTCGACGTGACCGATGCCGTACGACTCGCCGAGCTGCTTCCACCGCTCGAACTCCGCCGGCTCGGCGTAGCGGACGATCGGGAGGTGATGCGACGTCGGTCGTAGGTACTGGCCGATGGTGACGATGTCGACGCCGAGGTCGGCGAGGTCGCCCAACAGGCCGTCGATCTCGTCGTCGGTTTCGCCGAGACCCACCATGAACCCCGTCTTGGTGGTGAGACCTGCCGCCGCGGCTCGTGCGAGCACGCTGAGCGATCGGGCGTATCCGGCCGACGGACGTACCGCACGCTGGAGGCGCGCGACGGTCTCGACGTTGTGATTCAACACGTCCGGACGGACTGCGAAGAGCAGGTCGAGCGATGCGTCGTCGCCCTTCGCGTCGGAGATCAGGGTCTCGACGCGGGTGCCGGGGCGACGGAGACGGATCGCCTCGACGCACGCTGCGACGTGGGCCATCCCGCCGTCGGCGAGATCATCGCGAGCCACCATGGTCAGCACGGCGTGGTCGAGCCCCATCCGATCGACCGCCTCGGCGACCCGCATCGGCTCGTCCGCCGCCGGCGAAAGCGGCTTGCTCGTGTCGACCAAGCAGAACCCGCACGCGCGCGTGCATCGCTCGCCGAGGACCATGAACGTCGCCGTTCCATCAGCCCAGCACTCGGACAGATTCGGACAACCGGCGTCCTCACAGACCGTGACCAGGCCGAGATCGCGCACCGTCTTCTTGAGGTTCATCACCTCGGCGCCGAGTTCGACCTTCGGGCGCAGCCAGTCGGGCTTGCGCGTCTCGATCGCCAGTCCCTCGGTCACACCCGCAGCCTCGAGGCGGGCGGCCGCACGGTCGGAGACCAGCTTGACCTGCTCGCCCGGGCCTTCGCCCCGCGAGAACGCGGACAGGTCTCGACCGTCGGACGCGTGCTTCCAGGCGACGTCCTGGCGATCGATCGCCCCGGCAGCCCATCGTTCGGCGCCGATCCGAGCGATGACGTCGACCACGTCGCGCATCGACACGTCGATCCCCTCCTCGGCGAGCGAGGTGACCGGCTTGTCGCCGAGACCACAGGGAACGATGTGGTCGCGCAGGTACGACATGTCGGTGGTGACGTTGAGGGCGAATCCGTGCATGGTGCGGCCATGGGCAAGCCGGACACCGATCGCACAGATCTTGCGCGGAACCACCCGGGGATCGGGGTGATCGACGTCGAGCCAGACTCCTGCGAACCCCTCGAGACGACCGGCGTTCGGCAACCCGAGTTCCGCCAGGGCGTCGATCACCAGTCCCTCGACGTCGCACACATGGTCGGACGCTCCCAAGCGGTTGTCGACACCGACGATCGGGTACCCCACCAGCTGACCAGGGCCGTGGTAGGTGATGTCCCCTCCGCGCTTGACGGCGACCAGCTCGGCACCGACCGCGGCGGGCTCGCACCGCAGGTTCGTGGCCAGATCGGCGCGACGGCCGTAGGTGAACACGTGCGGATGCTCGAGCAACAGCAGATGCTGCCCGGTGCCGTGTTCGAACAGCGCCGTCTGCACGGCCAGGGCGTCGCCGTAGGGCACCCGGCCCAACCACCGGACGCGCAACGGTGCGGCGGTCATGGCCGTGCGGACGAACCCGAGCCTCAGAGCTCGGTCGACCAGTCCTTGGTCTCGAGGATGGCCTTGACCCGCGCGAGGAACCGCGCGGCATACGCCCCGTCGAAGGCCCGGTGATCCCAGCTCATCGCGAGGTTGCCGACCGGATGGATCGCGATGGCCTCGCCACCGTCGGGACCGGAGGTCACCACCGGCTTGCGGACGATGGCGTCGGTGGAGATGATCGCCACTTGCGGCTGGTTGATGATCGGCATCGTGAGCACCGAGCCCGCCGAGCCGTTGTTGCTGAGCGTGAACGTGCCGCCGGAGATCTCGTCGGGGCTGAGCTTGCGGTTGCGGGCCCGGTCGGCGAGATCGGAGATCTCCGATGCGATCGCGGCGAGCCGTTTCGTCTCGGCGTCGCGCACGACGGGGGCGAGGAGACCGTCGTAGTCGAGGTCGACCGCGATGCCGAGGTCGACGAAGTTGTGCACGATCAGGTCGTTGTCGGCCACGCTGGCGTTGAGGTGTGGGAACTCACTCAGGCCGTCGATGACCGCTCGGGCGATGAACGGCAGGTACGTGAGGCTGAAGCCGTGG
>JBGSII010000145.1:0-3104 GCA_041742555.1 Ilumatobacteraceae bacterium | reverse complement strand
CGCGACGAGGTCGATCAGGCGCGGGTTGACGCGCGCCGCGACCTGAGCGTTCGTGGCCGCAGTCACCGGGTCGGAGATGCCCAGACCGAGCGCGTAGCCGATCAGGATCGCGGCGGCGGCGCCACCGATGACGAGCAGGATCGATCGGATCAGATTGCCCCGATCGCCCAGCACGACCCCCAGCATCGTTCCGAGGATGGGGGTCATGAGCGGGGCCACGATCATGGCTCCGATCACCGTCGCGGTCGAGTCGCCGATGACGCCCGCCGCGGCAATCACCGAGGCGAGGATCAACAGGATCCAGAACCGGCTGAGTTTCCTCTTCACGTCGGGGCCGTCGAAGAACACGGCCTCGCGCATGTAGTCGATGTCGTTCAGCGCAACGCTGGGCATCGCCGCACGGTACTGCCCGCGAATCACACGCGAAGGGTCCGGCTTTCTCCGACGCGATCGCTGCGCGCCAGGGGTCAGACCGAGGTCTGACCCCGCGATCGCTGCGTGCCAGGGGTCAGACCGAGGTCTGACCCCGCGATCGCTGCCCGCGCGGGGTGTCAGTAGATCTCGATGAGGCCTGCGGCGCCCTGGCCGCCGCCGATGCACATTGTGACGACTCCGTACTTCGCATTGCGACGCTTGCCCTCGAGCAGGACATGGCCGGCGCAGCGGGTGCCGGTCATGCCGAACGGGTGCCCGATCGCGATCGAACCTCCGTTGACGTTGTACTTCTCGGGGTCGATGCCGAGCGTGTCGCGCGAGTACAAGCACTGGCTGGCAAAGGCCTCGTTGAGCTCCCAGATGTCGATGTCGTCGACGGTCAGCCCGTGGCGCTTCAACAGTTTCGGCACGGCGTAGATCGGTCCGATGCCCATCTCGTCCGGCTCACACCCAGCGACCGCCCATCCCTTGAACGCGCCGAGCGGTTCGATGCCGCGCCGCGACGCCTCCTCGTCGGACATCATCACGACCGCAGCAGCGCCGTCCGAGAGCTGGCTGGCGTTGCCGGCAGTGACGTAGTTGCCCTCACCGCGAACCGGCTGGAGCTTCTGGAGGCCTTCGAGGGTGGTCGACGGCCGATTGCACTCGTCGCCGGTGACCGTGTAGTCGACGATCGTCTCCTCCTTGGTCTCCTTGTCGAAGAGCTTCATCTTGGTGGCCATCGGAACGATCTCGTCCTCGAAGAGCCCGTTCTCCTGGGCGCGCGCCATGCGCATCTGCGATTCGTAGGAGTACTCGTCCTGGTACTCGCGCGACACGTTGTACCGCTCGGCGACGATGTCGGCCGTTTCGATCATCGCCATGTAGATCGCGGGATACATCTCGGTGAGCTTCGGGTCCATGTTGACCGCGCCGCCGAAACCGGGGCTGGGGATCGAGATCGACTCCACTCCGGCACCGACTGCACAGTCGACGCCGTCGACCCGGATGTGATTCGCGGCGACGGCAATCGAGTTGAGCCCCGACGAGCAGTGGCGCTGGATCGTGTTGCCGCCCGTCGTGATGGGCAGGCCCGCGAGCAGCGATGCGAGACGGCCGAGGTTGGCGGCGCCGTGGGCTCCGTTGCCGAGCGCGACGTCTTCGACGAGTTCCGGCTCGATGCCGGCCCTGTCGACCGCGCTCGAGATCGCGTGCGCCGCCATCGTCATCGCTGGCGTGATGTTGAAGCCACCGCGACCGGCCTTCGCGAGTCCGGTGCGGGCGTAGGAGACGAAGACTGCTTCGCGCATGGGGATTCCTGTCTGGTCGGGCGACGCCGGACGGTCCGGGTCCGGCCGTCAACCCTAGTGATTCAGCCCGCGCCACCCCGCACCGCACCGCACCGCACCGCCGACCCCACCGCCCACCCCCGTTTGCGCACGGATTCGGATGGACCGCACCAGCCAGAACCGACACAAACAGCTGGTCGCCGTCGCTCCGGCGTTTGTGTGCAGATTCGGATGGGCCGTCCCATCCGAAATGTCACGCAAACGGGTCGGGATCGCTCGGATCGTCGGGGTCGCTCGGCTCGGTCGGGTCGGTTTCGGTGGCGGTGGTGTCGATGAAGTCGGTGGGGTCGAGTTCGTCGAGGAACGCTCGGAACTGGTCGACTTCGGCATCGATCGCCGCCTCGAGCGCGAACTGATCGGCCCCTGGCGCATCGACCGGCAGCGCGCCGGCTTCGTCGAGCACCGCCTCGCTCACGAACAACGGCGCCCGGAGTCGCACCGCGAGCGCGATTGCATCGGACGGCCGCGTGTCGATGCGCCGCTGGCCCGCCGGGCCGCTGAGGGTGAGGTTGGCGTGGAACGCACCGTCGTGGAGTTCGGTGACCTCGACCGCGTCGAGGTGACCATCGAGCGCATCGACGACGCTGGCCATCAGATCGTGTGTCATCGGGCGCGGGAGCCGGGTCCCGCTCGCAGCGATGGCGATCGAACTCGCATCGGCCTGTCCGACGATGATCGGCAGCAACCGGTTCGGAGCGTCGTGTTCGCGCAGCACCAATGCCGCCGCACCGCTGATGGGATCGACCTGGATACCGATGAGTTCGACCGAGATCATACGAACATGATACAGGTTGACTCAACTTCATTCAGTCGCACATGTCACAGCCCGATGGCCGACGAGTGTCAGGCAGCGCTGAGCGCGTTGGCGATCGCCGTGCGGGGATCACGATTCGGATCGCCCGGAGTGTCGAGCGACACGTTGAACGCGTTCAGCGCGTGGGTGCGCTGGTCCTCGTTCAGCTCCGCGTTCATGATCCGCTCGACCGACGGGGCGAGATCGGCTCGCTCGCTGACGAGCTGGTGGGCCAACTGTTCATCGACAGGCAGCTCCTCGATCGGGGTGCTGCCGTCGTGCCAACGGGTGGCGGGAACCTTCTTCTTGACCATGATGTCTCGTCTCGGTTGCGTCGTGTCCGCTCCACCGTACCGGCGCACTCCTCCCCCACCCCGTTTGCGCACAACTTCGGATGGGACGGCCCTGCCAGATCCTCACCCAGACGTCAGGTGCCCGCGGTGATCGACGAACGGTCGGCAGCGCCGTCGGCGAGCTGCGGGAGTCGGCCCGACAGCAGAGCGCCGGACACCGCGACGGCAGTCGGCACCACCCACGCGATCGCGACC
>JBGSII010000144.1:0-1982 GCA_041742555.1 Ilumatobacteraceae bacterium | reverse complement strand
CCAGAGGCACGATCGCCGGAACGTGGGCGACCTGCGGCTGGAGCGCGCGGCTGTAGGCGTAGCGCCCGAACGGAATCCCCGTCGACGTCCCGACGCGTTCGACCACCGTTGTGGCCGCCGCGGTCGCCACCGCTGCGGTCCCGGCGCGCCCGAGTCCCCAGCGTCGCATCGCGTTCGTGGTGGTCGTCGTGAACGATCCGACGACCACCACCGTCGACAACACGCGGCGGGCCCGCCCACCCTGTGGCAGCAACGGCGTGGCGATCATCGCCGCGACCGTCACGATCCCCGCTCCGCTCGCTGCCCACCATTCTCGTGAACTCGTGCGGGAACTATTGCCGTACGGGTTCACGAGAACAGGAGTTTGGCGACCATGGTCGCCTTCTCGGTGGTCGAGACGCTCGCGCGGGAGGTGAAGACGTCGTAGTCCAGCGCCTCGATCTTGTCGAGGATGCGGCCATACAGCGCATGAGCTGCACCCACGCATTTCGCCGAGCGGTCGGGCAGCATCGCGATGCCGATCTCGGCCGACCGGTACAGCTCGCGGCACCGGTCGATCTCGAAGCGCATCAGCTCGATGAACTCGGCCGACACCGTGCGTCGGGTCAGGTCCACGCCGAAGCGTTCGCTGTCCTCGAGCGGGATGTACTGACGGCCGCGATCGAGGTCCTCGTCGATGTCGCGGAGGAAGTTCGTCAGCTGGAATGCGTTGCCGAGGTCGCGGGCGTGGGGGAGTGCAGCGTCGTAGTCGGTCGGTTCGAGGATCGGGAGCATCATCTCGCCGATCACGGCCGCTGAACCGTCCATGTAGACGAGCAGGTCGTCCCACGTGGCGTACGACTCGACCGTGAGATCCATCGTCATCGAGCGCAAGAAGCGGCGGAACGCATCGACGTCGATGTCGAACGCGCGCACCGTGTGGACGACGGCCTTGAGAACAGGATCGTCCGACCTGCCGGCGTCGAGATCGGCGAAGAACCGGTCACCGAAGTCGGCGAGCGCGGCAGCGCGCACCTCGGTCGGCACGTCGCGACCGCCCTGGGACGGGATCTCGTCGACGATGTCGTCGGCGTACCGGGCGAACGCGTAGAGGGCGTGCACGTGGTGCTGCTTGATCTTCGGGAGCACCTTGGTCGACCAGTAGTACGTGGTGCCGTGGCGTTTGTTGAACTCGCGGCACAGTTCGTAGCTCTCCTCGAGCGTGACCGGCCCGATCGGCAGCAACTGCGTGGTCGGCGTCGGCGGCTTCGCTTGCCGCTTGAGCGCGATCTTCATCAGCGGCGCTGCCTCGCGTACTGCTCGACTCGCTGCGCGGCCAGCTTGCCCGACACGAGCACCATCGGCACGCCGACGCCGGGCAGCGTCGACGAGCCGGTGAAGATCAGGCCGGGAACCTTCCGGTTGACGTTGTTCGGGCGGAACGGGCCGGTCTGGAAGAAGGTGTGGGCGAGGGCGAACGGCGTGCCCTGCTCCATTCCCATCCGCTCCCAGTCCTGAGGATCGTAGATCTCCTCGACGACCACCTCGGTCGGATAGCCGAGTGACGCCGTGCGCTGGCGCAGGTCCTCGACGATGTGGTCGCGTTCGCGGCTCCAGTCGATCGTCCCGCTGAGGTTCGGCGTGGGCTCGAGCACGTAGATGCTCGAGTGGCCCTCGGGTGCGAGCGAGCGGTCGTCGAGGCTGTGGAGCGTGACGAGGATCGAGGGGTCGGGCATGCGCACGCCGTCGTCGATCAGCGCCTTGAACGAGCCGTCCCAGTCCTTGCCGAAGTGGATGTTGTGGTGGCTTGCGTCGGCTGGGGGCAGGCCCTTGACGCCGGCGACCCAGAGCAGGCACGACGGTGAGTACTTGCCGTTGCGGGCGGCGCGAGGGGCATCGATGCCGGGCAGCAGCTCACGGTAGGCGACGGGGAGGTCCACATTGCACACCACCGCATCGGCGTCGAGCCGCTCGGACGCGTCGATCTCGACACCGGTGACCGC
>JBGSII010000143.1:0-7750 GCA_041742555.1 Ilumatobacteraceae bacterium | reverse complement strand
CGACGCGCCCGGAGGGCAACGGCCATCTCCGACCTGCTCGGCGCCTGTTGGTCGGATGCCTCGACATTGCGCCGGGTCTCTACCAAGAGTTCACCGACCCGTTCGGCGTAGCCGAACAGGAACGAACGGCGGAATCGTTGGGTGGCGGGCCCAGTCGAACGCCGTTCGTTGACCATGCGCGCCGCTGCCTGACCGTGCAGCGACTGGTACATCACCTCGATGACTTCGACATCAGAGGAGAAGCCAGCCACGTACGCCACGGTTCCGGTCGGGGTCGAACCGAAGACGACGGTGGCATCGTGGCTGTCGGCCACGGCGGTCAACAGGGAGAGCCGGCCGCGCACGTAGGCGCCCCGGCCGAGCGATACCTCCCGGACGACGAGGCGGTCTCCGCTTCGCACATCCGTGAGGCGTTCCGGGTCGATCCGATGCTGTGCGACCAATTGTGCCGCTTTGCTCGCGAACGCGTCAGCCTCGTGTGGGTTGGTCGTGGCCGCAGCTTTGTCCATGAGCTTTCGGACGCGATCGAGGACGGTACAATCATCGTCCTTCGACGTGGGGGCGTTAGGTATCGACATGTTTCATCTCACGTTCGAGTTTCAAAGTACGACCTAATGGTGAGCGTAGAAACATGACGGAACTGACATTGACCACGACAACCGATGTCGCGGAGTCGATCGACGGGCGGACGATGCGACGCAACCGCAACCGCGCCGCGGTCATCGCCGCGCTGCTCACGATGATTCGCGAGGGCGATCTCCACCCGGGAGCAGCGGAGATCGCCGACCGGGCCGGCGTCTCACATCGCTCGATCTTCCGATACTTCGACGACCTCGACGACCTCGTTCGGACGACGATCGATCATGCGTTCACCGATGCATCGTCGTTGGCGGCGATCGCCGACATCGGCAACGGAACGCTCGACGAGCGCATAGGTGCGTTCGTCCAGTCCCGCATCGCGCTGTTCGAGTCCGTCGACGGACCCATGCAGGTCGCCCGGATGCGAGCGGCAACCATCCCATCGATCGACGTCGAGATTGCTCTGATCGCCGAACAGTTCCGCCAGCAGATCGCCGAACACTTCGCAACGGAGCTGACGGGGTTCAGCGACGACGACCGGGCGCACATCGTTGACGGGGTGCTCGTCGCAACGAGCTACGACTCGTTCACGATCCATCTACGGCTCCTCCACCATGACATCGACCAGCTCCGGTCGGGCTGGACCACGGTCCTGGTCGCCCTCCTCGCTTCCTGATGTCTGGCATCAACGCCCGCTAGACTGGGGACTCTTGCGGACGTAGTTCAACGGTAGAACCTCAGCCTTCCAAGCTGATGACGCGGGTTCGATTCCCGTCGTCCGCTCCATGTGATGTCGCGAGACATCGAGGACGGACCGGACCTGCATCAGGGTCCGGTTCTGTTCGTTTTTCGGGGTCCTTTGGGTCCTCCTGGTGGTCGTCCGGTGCCGTGGTAGCGGCGTTCAGGGTCGATGGTGAGGGTGCGGATGATTTCGCCGGTGGCGGCGTGGATGACGCGGATGCCGTAGCCGTGGATGAGCAGGATGATGCGGGTTCCGTCGAGGGTTCGTCCGAGGCCGATGTGGTGCATGTGTCCGTCGACGCGCAGGCTGACGTTGCCGGACTGGATGCGGTCGTGACGGATCCGGAACTCGCTGTCGGGGTGGTCGTTGCCGGGGCTGGCTTTGGGTCGTGCGTGATAGGCGACGGCGGGGGTGGATTGGTGCGGCAGTGACCGGTGGGGTCGTTGGTGGTTGTAGATCTCGACGAAGGTGTCGAGCTGTTTGTGGAGCTCGGCGATAGTGGCGGCGGGTGGTTGGGTGCGTAGCCATTTCTTCATGGTGAGTTGGAAGCGTTCGACTTTGCCGCAGGTGGTGGGATGGTTGGGGCGTGAGTTCTTCTGACGGACGCGGAGTTTGACGAGTTCTTTCTCGAGGCCGTTGCGCGAGGTTCGCCCGCCGTTGGCGAAGCGGGCGGTGAAGACCAAACCGTTGTCGGTCAACGTCGAGAACGGGATCCCATGGGTTGCTGTTGCTGCGCGGAAGGTGTCGACGACGACGGGGCCGGTGACGGGTCGGTGGGCGGTGACTGACAGGGCGTAGCGGGAGTGGTCGTCGAGCCAGGACAAGATTTCGATGTCGGTGCCATCCGCGAGGCGGTGGTGGGTGAAGTCGGCCTGCCAGGTTTCGTTGGGTTGTTCGGCCTGGAAGCGGATGTAGGAGGACTTCGGCTTCTTTCTCGGTTCCGCGGTGACCAACCCGGCGCGGCGGATGGTCCGGTAGATCGTCGCTCGCGACACGGTGAGTTGGTGGTGGTGTTGAAGGTGCCAGCCGATCGTGTCGGCGCCGGCGTCCAGTCCAGCTGCGGTGAGTCGCCGGCGGAGCTCAAGGATCAGTTCGATCGTTGCTGGTGGCGTCGCGTCGGGTCGCGTGCGCGGCCGGCGAGAACGAGGTTCGAACGCCGCTTCGCCCTCAGCGCGGTAGCGGGCAACAAGCGTGTACACCCACGACCTCGCCACGCCGTAGCTGCGCGCCACCTCTGACGGCGATCTCCCCTCGACGACAACAGCGGTGATGATCAGCCTGGCCTTGGACACCCATCAACGATGTGTCCTCTATGACGCGCGACATGTGTCCTCGATGTCTTGAGACACGACACCGTCGTCCGCTCCAACCGGTCCGACCCACGAGCCGGGCTCAGGACAATCGACCCCCTAGCATCCCGCCGATGGATGATCTGAACGGTCGGCGCATCGTGGTGACCGGCTCGACGCGGGGACTCGGCCGGGCCTTCGCCGAAGTGCTCGCAGCTCGTGGCGCACGCGTCGTCGTCAACGGAACCCGAGCCGACCTGGTCGACGAGGTCGTGTCCGGGATCACGGGGGCGGGTGGCACCGCAGCTGGTTGTGCCGGCTCGGTCGCCGACGACGCGATCGCCGAACGGCTCGTCGGGGTGGCCGTCGAGCAATTCGGCGGCATCGACGCCGTGGTGAACAACGCCGGCATCGTCCGGGATCGCACATTGATGAACATGACGCCCGACGAGTTCGACGACGTGGTGTCGGTCAACCTGCGTGGCACCTGGTCGGTCAGTCGCCATGCAGCTCGCGCGATGCGCGATCAGGGCCATGGGCTCCTCCTCCAGGTGATCTCGGGATCGGCCTTCGTGGGCTCAGTGGGCCAGACCAACTACGCCGCATCGAAGGCAGGCGTGATGGGCATGCTGTACGCATGGGACTTGGAGTTGCGCCGTTTCGGAATCCGCACCAACGCGCTCTGGCCAGTCGCCGACACCGACATGACGCAGGTCGTGTTCGATGGTGTGCGCCAACGTGCCGAATCGACCGGCGATGCGGTGCCATCGCCGCGTGACCTCGGATTCGGTGATCCCGGCGACATCGCCCGAATCGTCGCGTACCTGTGCAGTGACCGCGCCGATCATCTCCGCAGCCAACTCGTCACGTTCAACGGATCGAAGCTCGCGCTCTGGCAGCACCCTCGTGAAACCTGGGTTCGTCGGCAGGAATCGTGGACCGACGACGACCTCGCGTCAGCCCTGGAAGGCGCCGACGAGCCGGTGTACCGGCCCCAGATGTGAACGAGCGGATGCCGCGCCCCCGAGCCGGACCAGGCAGACTGTCCGATCGTGTCCGATGAGTTGACGACGGAGAAGACCGACAACCGGCAGAGCGTGCCGCGACCCTGGAGCGCGTCGGACCGCCGGATCCCCCGAACCGTCGTGCGGCCGCTGCAACGCTTCGCCGACACCGAGGCGGCCGGCGGCGTCGTCATGATGGCGATGGCGATCGTCGCGCTGGTGTGGGCCAACTCTCCGTTCGGCGACAGCTACGTCGAGTTGTGGGAGACCGCCATCTCACTGCACGTCGGCGAACTCATCCACCTCGACCTCGACCTGCGTGGCTGGGTCAACGACCTCGCAATGGCGTTCTTCTTCTTCGTGGTCGCCCTCGAGATCAAGCGTGAGCTGGTCCGCGGCGAGCTGCGCGATCCGCGAGCGGCGGCGCTTCCCGCACTCGCTGCCGTCGGCGGGATGATCGTGCCGGCAGCGATCTACACCCTCTTCAACATCGGTGGTGCCGGTGCAGACGGTTGGGGAATCCCGATGGCGACCGACATCGCGTTCGCCGTCGGCGTGTTGTCGCTGCTCGGGCGACGTGTTCCGTCGTCGCTGGTCGTGTTCCTCCTCACGCTGGCCATTGTCGACGACCTCGGCGCGATCCTCGTGATCGCCGTCTTCTACACGTCCGGGCTGTCGTTCGGATGGCTCGCTGCCGGCATCGCGAGCATCGTCGCTGCCGTCGTGCTCAACCGCGCCGACGTCCGCTCCACCGTGCCGTACGTCCTACTCGCGATGTTCTGCTGGCTCGCATTTCACGAGTCCGGCGTTCACGCCACCCTGGCCGCCGTTGCCTTCGGGCTGATCACGCCGAGCCACGCGTTCGTGCGACCGGCCCATTTCGGCCCGCGAGCACGCGATCTGGTCGCACAGGTCGAAGTCGCCCAGAGCGCGCAAGCGCGCCCCAATGACGACGACGAGGAAGCACTGGAGGCCGACGCCCTCAACGAGCTGATCACGTTGTCGGCAGAGAGCCAGCCTCCGCTCGACCGCCTGGAACACCGTCTGCTGCCGTGGACGACGTTCGTGATCGTGCCGATCTTCGCCCTGGCGAACGCCGGGGTGCGTGTCGGCTTGGACGACCTGACCAGCGCGTTCTCCGAGCCGGTGACGCTCGGTGTCCTGCTCGGGCTCGTCGTCGGCAAGCCGGTCGGGATCGTGCTGTTCTCGCTGATCGCCATCCGCTTGGGAATCGGGAAGCAGCCCGCCGGAGCAACATGGGCCCAGATCCTGGGTGTGGGCATGCTTGCCGGCATCGGATTCACCGTCGCCCTGTTCGTGACCGAACTCGCCTTCGAGCCGGGCACCCTCGCCGACCAGGCAAAGATCGGCATCCTCGCTGCGTCGACGATTGCCGGCGCGGCCGGATACACCTACCTTCGCGCCGTCGGTCGCAGAACGACCATCGACTGAACTCCGGCCGTTCGACCCTGGCCGATCGGGTCGCGATCAGGGATCATCGGCTGATGTGAACAGATCGTCACCCCCGGCGCGACGACGAACCGGTCTGGCGATTTTCGCAGGCTTGAACGCTGCCGCTGCGTGGGGCGGCGCATTCGGATTGATCTCCGGTGCGCTCAGCTTCGGCGACGAGCTCGACGGTCGGCTGCCCTTGGAGAGTCTGGCGCTGGCCGGAGTCGCGCTCGGTGTCCTCGTCGCTCTGCCACTGTCGGCACTCACCATCGCAGCCTGGGCCGGTGACCCTCGGACCGATGGGCTCGCCACGCTCGTCGGCGGGGTGCTGATCTGCTGGATCGGGCTCCAGATGGCCGTGCTGCACGCCTTCTCCTGGTTTCACCCGATCTATCTCGTCATCGGAGCGACGTTCCTCTTCCTCGGCGGCCGCATCGAGCGCCGCCCTCGCGGCGTCCTGCTCATCGCGGCCGGCGCGATCAGCGTCGCCGTTGGCGTCGGACTGCTCCCCCATCTGATCGACGCCAACGCCTCGCCTGCGACCGTCACGTCGGTGGTCGCCGTGGTTGGCGGACTGGCCGTCATCGTGATCGGTGCGCGCTGGCTCCTCCAGAGCCGACGAGTCACGGCCAAACTCGGTGGCGGCGGCGCGATCGCGCTGGCGCTCGCCGTCGTCGTCTGGTTGATCGCTCCGCCTGTCGCGGCGACCAACGTCCCGCCCTCGACGATCGAATCCACGCCCGCCGAACACGGACTGGGTGCCGAATCCATCGTTCTGACGACGGCCGACGACGTGCAGCTCGCCGCCTGGTATGTCACGGGGACCACCGGCGCGGCAGTGGTACTCCTGCACGGCGCAGGGTCCACGAGGTCCAACGTGCTCGACCACGCAACCGTGCTCGCGCGCAACGGCTACGGCGTGCTAATGATCGACGCTCGCGGGCACGGCGAGAGCAGCGGCGAGGCGATGGACTTCGGCTGGTACGGCGACCTCGACATCGCGGCCGGCACGGGCTTCCTCGAGTCCCGCGCCGACGTCGATCCTCGGCGCATCGGCGTCGTGGGAATGTCGATGGGCGGGGAGGAGGCGATCGGCGCGACGGCGGACAACGCCAGTATCGACGCAGTGGTCGCCGAGGGGGCGACCGGGCGCAGCGCCGCCGACAAGAGCTGGCTGTCCGACGAGTACGGGTGGCGCGGTGCGTTGCAGGAGCGGTTCGAAAAGGTGCAGGACTGGGTCACCGAGTACCTCACCGAGTCGTCGACGCCCGTCTCGCTGCGCTCGGCAGTCGAGTCGAGTGACGAGACGCGATTCCTCCTGATCACGGCAGGCGACCTTCCGGACGAACGGTACGCCGCGGACTTCATCGCCTCCGGCGCGTCGGAACGCGTCGAGGTGTGGGAGGTCGAGGGGTCCGGGCACACCGATGGCCTCACGACCGACCCCAGCGAGTGGGAGGAGCGTGTCGTTGGATTCCTCGACCGGTGCCTCGGGGTGCCGAGATGAGGCGCACGCGAGCTGCGCTCGGAATCGGAGCGCTGTGCGCGGGAGGCGCCATGGCACATCGACGGTTCGAGCGAGGACCGTCGAGCTTTCGAGCCGAGTTCCTCCGTCGCGCCAATCGGGAACTCGCCGTGCCGGTCCCGAACGCCCTGGTCACCGACGACGATCTCGCACACCTCCCGACGGCCGTCGCCTCGTACGTCAGGGCGTCGGGTGCCGTCGGCAAGCCGAGAGTCGGGAACTTCCATGGCACCATCCGGGGCCAGATTCGCGGCGGACCGAAACAGCCGTGGATGCCGTTCACTGGCCAGCAGGTCAACCGCTTCGGGTCCGAGCCCTCGCGCCTGTTCCACATCGTCGCATCGATGCGAGGTGTGCCGACCGACGTGTTCCACCAGTTCATCGGGGACGACGCCACGATGAGGGCAAAGGTGCTCTCGATGATTCCGATCGTGAACGCCAGCGGATCGGAGATGACCCGATCGGAGACCGTGACGATCTTCAACGACATGTGCCTGCTCGCGCCCGCAGCCTTGATCGACGCCCCGATCGAGTGGGTGACGCTCGACGCCCGAACCGTGCGGGCCACCTTCCGACGGCTCGCCGAGACGGTCACGGCGACGCTGACGTTCGACGAGGCCGGGATGCTGGCCGACTTCAGCTCGGGCGACCGCTCCAGATCCTCGAAGGACGGATCGACGTTCACTCGGCAACACTGGTCGACGCCCGTTCTCGTGTACCGGACGATGCACGGGCGGAGCGTCTGTGTCCGGGGCGAAGGACGGTGGCATCCCGATCCCCCCGAACCCGAGTTCGCGTACCTGGAGTTCGAGCTCGAAGCCATCCGCTACAACGTGACGTCGATCGGATGACCCGTCCGGGGAACTGTGCGACACCCTGTGTTTAGGGTTGTGGGTATGGAGATCGCTGGGGTGGTCGAGCGGGTGGAGCGCATCGCCGGGGTGCGTGCGGATGCTGCGGCGTCGAGGTCGGCGATCACGTCGGGGTTGGTGGCGGTGCGGGAAGCGCAGGCGTGGCTGGACGCGCAGCACGCCGGCCTGGTCGCCCAGTTGCGGGCGGTGGAGTCGTTCCCGGAGAAGACGATCGCGGAGGCGGCGAGGTCGTCGTTGGGTCAGGCATCGAAGTCGACGGAACGCTCGACGACGTTGGCTGCCACGCC
>JBGSII010000142.1:0-10614 GCA_041742555.1 Ilumatobacteraceae bacterium | reverse complement strand
GCGGGGTCGACGTACGAGCGCCCTCTCGGCGGCCTCGGCCGTCGGGCGTCCCTCGCTCATCGGTTCGGGCAACTCGATGTCGTTACGCTCGTCGAACTCACCGGTGACTGACCCACTGGCCGCGGTCGCTCCCTGGCCGCTCCCGCGACGGCGTTGGCCGCCGCGCGAGCCTCGTCGACGCTTGGAGCCCGACGAGTTGGTCGCGGCGCCCCCCGACGCGTCAGGTGAGCTGTCGGCGATACCGCTGTTGTCGTTGGTCGAACGCTCCGGGTCGGCGTGATCCATGAGTGGACAGGTCCCTTCTGGGTCGAGCAGCCGTCGCGGCGCTCGGCGTGGCCCGGACCGTCTGCGGGCTGCAGCAGGATCGAGCCGATCGTGGATGTCGGACCCGCCGGTTGACGGGCCCGTTGCATGCGCCGGGAATCAGCGCAACGAGCAACGCGACGGCCATCGCGGACGCCGCTGACCAGGCCACGATTCGGACCGGCTCCACGGGCATGGCGCCACCGGAACGGTCCGGTGCGTCGCTCGTGTTGGGGGTTCGTCCGATGTCGATGGCCACTGGGAGACCAATTCTACGCCGTCCCAGCGCTCTCTGCGGGATGGGCACCGATTTGGCTGCCACGACGTCTCAGCGCATTCGGCGCATGTGCACCGACTGGACGAGGCCGAACAAGGCGAAATACACGATGAGACCGGAGCCGCCGTAGGAGATGAACGGCAGGGGCAGGCCGGTGACCGGCATGATCTGCACCGTCATGGCGACGTTCTGGAACGTCTGCCACAACAACATGGTGAAGACGCCCGCACACAGGTACGTGCCGAGCAGGTCGCGTGACAGATGAGCGATCCGCCAGATGCGCACGAGCGCGACCACGATCAGCCCCATCACCACGGACGATCCGACCAGGCCGAACTGCTCACCGATCGCCGCGAACGGGAAATCGGCCCACATCACCGGGATGTCACGACCATTGGTGAGCGGGCCCTGCAGCCAGCCCTTCCCCCAGACACCACCAGTCCCGATGGCTCGCATCGCGTTCTCGGCCTGGTACAGGTCGTCGGCATCGGCGGCGCCGGGATTCACCAGTGCCCGGATCCGCGCGGCCTGGTAGCTGTTGACGAGCCGACCGACGAACGCAGCGAGCACGGTCGCGACCGACAGCACCGTGATCAAGGCGATGTATCTCGCCTTGGCGCCGGCGACGAGCAACACGCCCATCGCCATCGACACCAACACCGACGCGGAGCCCAGATCGGGCTGGACGATCACCAGCACGGCTGGCGCTCCCACGATCATCAGGCCGCCGAGGAAACGGGCGTACGAGACCTCGTCGCTGCGCTCCTCGGCGAGATACGTCGCCAGCATCAGCAGCGTCGTGAACTTCGCCATCTCGGCGGGCTGGATGTTGAACGGACCGAGGTCGAAGGAGATGCGGTCCTGACCCGACGCCACGCCGAGCAGGAACAGAAGCGTCAAGATCACCAAGGTCAGGCCGTACAGGAACCGAGCGCGGTCTTTCCACCACTCGTAGTCGACCGCCATGACGAACAGCATCACGACGATCGCGATGATCGCGAAGACCACCTGCCGCGTGGCAAAGGCATAGGGATCCGCCGAGATCCGGGTCCTGGAAGCCGAGTACACCACGAAGAACCCGATGATCGTCAGCGCGAACTGCACCGTCAGCAACACCCAGTCGACGTTGCGACTCGGGTCGGCAGGGCTGGCACCGATGTTGCCGAGGCCGGAATCCGGCCGACGGGAGAGGAACGACGTCGCCACGAACTACTCGTTCGTGCGGACGCTCGCGAAGCGCCCGTCATAGCAGCTCGTGTCGGCGAGCTGCCGGGGCTGCGCAGCGACATTCGAGTTCGTGTCGAGTGCATCGGACAGGAGCACGGGATCGCTCTGGGTGATGCCCGACATCTGGAGGAACATGCACTTCACCACGGGCGCCGCAGCCTGCGAGCCGTACCCGGCCTTCTCGAGATAGGCGCTCACCGTGTACGGGCGTGACGGGTCCCGGCTGTACGCGGCGAACGCCGACGAGTCGTTCCAGGGGTAGTTGCCCGCTCCCTGCGCCGTCCCGGTCTTTCCCGCGATCGGGATCGCTCCCTCGGTCCCGCGGTAGTAGTAGAAGAGGTTCTCACCGGTCGTCGAGTGGTAGAAGTCGCTGGTGGTGCCCGGTCCGGTGATCACACGCGACAGGCCGCGGTCGATCTCCTCCCACGACTCCTGAGCAAGCGGGAGCTGGCGGATGACCTCGCCGGACACGTTCGGTTCCTGCGCGAGCTTGGCCTGGCCGAGATCGGCATAGCCCTGGACGGCGGAGTCCGGAACGCCGGGCTGGTAGATGGCCTTGATGATCTCGGGCTTCATCAGATATCCCCGGTTGGCGATCGTCGAGTAGCCCATGGCGAGCTGCAGCGGCGACGCCGACAGCAGCCCCTGGCCGATCGCGAGCTGCACGTTGTCACCCGTGAAGTAGCCCGATGCCTCGGATTCGCTGATCACTCCGAGCTCGCCGTACTCGGCCTTGAGCTCGGCGTCCGGGACGGTACCGTCGAACGCATACGGCAGGTCGATGCCGGGGTCGGACCCGAACCCGAACTTGCGGACCTCCTCCTGCAGGATCGGCTGGAAGTCGTTCTGCGTCATGATCAGTTCGCCGATCCGGTAGAAGAACGCATCCGACGACACGGCGAGCGACGTCTCGACGTCGACCGAGCCGTACACGCACGGGCGGCCGGTGCCGCTGCAGGTGGCGTTGCGGTACACACAGCGCACCAACCCGTCGTTGCACTTGTCCTCCTCGACCGACTCCATTCGGTAGGAGCCCTCGTCTCGGTAGTAGTCGTCGACGCCCATCAGCCCGGTGTCGAGGGCGGCGAAGGCCACGAACGGCTTGAAGGTCGAACCGAGGTTGTAACGGCCCTGGATGGCCCGGTTGACGAGGATCGACTCGTCGGGGTCGATCGGTTCGCCGTCGGCGTCGACCGAGGGGAAGATCTCGTCGAACTTGCCGTCTCCGAGATCGGTTTCGAACCACCGGTTGTCGAACGTCGGATAGCTGGCGAGTGCGACGATCTGTCCGTTCTGGTAGTTCTGCACGACCACCGAGCCGGCCGGCGCCTTGTACGGCACCTCCCGCGGATACTCGGGAAACACCAACTCCTCGAAGTTCGTCTCGGGATCGAGCGGGTTGATCGCCACCTGCTGTTGACGATCACGCAGCTTGGTCTCGAGCGCCTGCTCGGCGAACTGCTGCTGATCCAGATCGATCGTGAGCTGGACGTCGTTGCCGTTGATCGGCGGGACACGACGAACCTCGCGCACGATCCGGCTGGCGTTGTCGACCTCGTAGGTCACATAGCCCCACTTGCCGTGGAGTTCGTCCTCCATGCTCAGTTCGACCCCGAACTGACCGACGCGCTCGTTGAGGTAGTAACCCCTGCCCTGGTAGAAATCCTTGGTCTCCTCGGTGATGCGACCCATGTAGCCGATCACGTGGCTGGCGAGCGGCGCGTACGGGTAGACCCGCCGGGCCTGTTCGATGATCTCGACACCGGGAAGGTCCTCGACGCGTTCCTGGATGGCGATGGCCGTGCGCTCGTCGATGTCCTCGGCGACCGGCATCGGCAGGAACGGGCTGTACACCTGGCTGTCGAAGCGCTCCTCCATCTCCTCCACTGGGACATCGACCCAGCCGGACAAGCGTCGAAAGATCTCGGCGCGATTGTCATCGTTGCGAATCACCTCCCAGTCGACACCGACGGTGAGCACCCGGTCGTTGTCGGCCAGGATCCGGCCCTCGGCGTCGAAGATGCGTCCCCGTTCGGGAAGCAGCGGGACGGTGCGCAGTTTGGTCGTGTCGACCTCGGCCTGCAGCGCCTCCTGCTCGACGGTCTGAAGGAACCACAGACGAGCGCCGACGAGCCCGAACAGCAGCATGCCGACGAGCGCGAGGACGCCGAGGCGCGCTGCCCGCTTGTCAGCGGCCATGCGGCATCTGCTCGCTGTTCGACATCGGGTTCATCATGACGTCCTAGATGTTACAAACGTGTTGCGGGCCTGAGGCAGCAGGGCGCCGACCACGACGATCGGACGATCGGACCGCCGGCACCGGCTGAACGCGGCCGTCAGGATGTCTCGCCGACCGGTTGCTTCCACTCCGGGCGACGCATCCGCAGGCACCAACGCGCGAGCGGAACCAACACCGGACTCATGATCGCCGCAGCGGCAGCGACCACCGCGAGCACGACGAGGAGCTGGCGTTGGAACGGTTCGGACTCGCCGATGAACGCCCGCAGGAGCGGGATCATCGCCACGCCGGCGGCGGTGCCGAGGGCCGTGAAGATCGCCTCGAGCCACCAGTGCGGGTCCGCTGCGATCAGCGCGAGGAGCCCACCCACTGCGCCCGCAATCGTCATCGCCGTGGCAGTCGAACCGAGCGGTGTGCCTTCGGCCAGATCGAACATCACGCCGAGGGTGAAGCCGACGATGGCGCCACGTTCACTTCCCCCAGCGACTCCGGCAGCCGCCGCCATCGCCATCATGATCTGGATGATCACGCCGCCGACCTGGATCTCGACGAAGATCGTGCGCTGCAACGCGAGCAGCACGAGGCCGAGGGGGATCACCCGGACGAGCGGGCCTTGCACGAACGAGGCGAACATCTCACTGTTCGACTTCGGAGAGCGGCTTGTAGAGCACGACTCGCACGAAGTTCAAGCGGGCGAGGTCCGCATGGAGCTCGACGTCGAGCAGCGGGCCCCGGGATCCCGGCCGGTCCGCCCGGTTGAGCACACGGCCGACAGGGATGCCCGGCGGCGCCAGGCTTTCCGATCCTCCCGCCGTTTCCACGAGATCACCAGCCACCAGCTCCGACAGTGACGGCGAGTCCTGCAGGAACTTGATCTGCGGGAGACGCAGGCGTCCGCGACCTTCGAGCGCGCCGTACTCCTTCTCGATCACCTCGGCCAGGGTCGTGGTCGTCGTGGTGGTGGTGGTGGTGGACGACTCGGTCGCCGTCTCGCCGACCTCGGTCACAGCGCCTCCGGCGACCGTCGTCGACGTCGTCGGCGTGCCCAACGCGTCGAACAGCGCGGCGATCTGTTCCGCCGTCAGCGGGCGCCCGGTGAGTGGATCGATGACCGGCTGGCCGTCAGGTCCGAGGGCGACGCCGGGAAGGGTCGTGTCCGGAACGGGGGAACCGTCGGGAAGTGTGAGCCCGGGTACGACCGGGCCGCTCGGCGTGGGCGCGGTCGTGGTGGTCGTCGTCGCCTGCGCTGCGACCTCGGCCTCGCTCAAGCCCGATGGCGACGTGTTGTCCGGCGCCTCCACTTCGGAGGCCGCCGCCGAGGTCACCTTCACGGCGACGGTGTACCGGCTGTCGGTCACGAGCATGACCCGGGCAGAGGTTCGGGTCACCTGGGTGACCTTGCCGACCAGGCCGGCCTGGTTGACCACCGCCATGCCGACTTCGATGCCACTCGCGCTGCCCTTGTCGATCTCGATCACCTGATCGAGGTTGTTCGCCGCGTACCCGACCACCCGGGCAACCTCGGTGTCGATACCCGACAACGACGGGAGGCTGTACAACGCCTGGAGTTCCCTGCCTTCGATCACGGCAGCTTCGGCGGCGGCCTGCGTTCCGATGAGCCGATCGACCTGCTCCTGCAACGCGATGTTCTCCCGCTCGAGGTCGTCGTAGTCCGTGATGCCACGCCAGATCCGCTCGATCGGGTTCGTGACGACCCCGGTCGCGGTCTCGACCGGCCGCATCACCCGCGTGAAGCCCTCGCGCGCCGCGTCGATCACCGGATTGCCGCGCAG
This sequence comes from Ilumatobacteraceae bacterium, assembly GCA_041742555.1. Taxonomy (GTDB): domain Bacteria; phylum Actinomycetota; class Acidimicrobiia; order Acidimicrobiales; family Ilumatobacteraceae; genus Sva-07. The sequence continues at coordinate 4,775 of JBGSII010000142.1, read as the reverse complement.
GTCGAGGGTGAGCAGCAAGACGGTGGTGAGCAGCAGCGCGAGAATGACCCGCTTTCGCCCGACGGAGTAGATGGCCATGAGCTGACGAACGTCGTTGACGCCGAAGCGTCAGTCCTCGCCGCCCATCGACATGAGCCCGCGCATCGCGTCGATGTTCTCGAGCGCCCGGCCTGATCCGATCACGACGCTGTACAGCGGTTCATCGGCAATGCGGATCGGCATCCCGGTCTCGTGAGCGAGCCGCTGGTCGAGGCCGCCGAGGAGCGCACCACCCCCGGTGATCGTGATGCCGTCCTCCATGATGTCGGCCGCCAGTTCCGGCGGCGTCTTGTCGAGCGTGGTCTTCACGGCATCCACGATGGCAGAGATCGGCTCGGCGACGGCTTCACGCACCTGCTCGGTCGTGATCTCGATGGTGCGCGGAAGACCGGAGATCAGGTCGCGCCCGCGGATGTCGGCGGTCAGCTCCTGTTCCAACGGCCAGGCGGAGCCCATCTGGATCTTGATCTCTTCGGCAGTGCGATCCCCGATGGCGAGCGAGAACTCCTTCTTGACGTACTGCAGCACCGCCTCGTCGAGTTCGTCACCGGCAACACGGATCGACTGGGCCGTCACGATGCCACCCAGCGAGATCACGGCGACTTCTGTCGTGCCACCACCGATGTCCACGATCATGTTGCCGCTCGGTTCGTGGACCGGCATGTCCGCGCCGATCGCGGCTGCCATCGGCTCTTCGATGATGTGCACGGGCTTGCGCGCTCCCGCGTATTCCGCCGCGTCCTGCACGGCGCGCTGTTCGACACCCGTGATGCCGGACGGCACACAGATGACCATGCGCGGCTTGCTCCACTTGGAGCCGTGCACCTTCTGGATGAAATACCGCAGCATTTTCTCGCAGACCTCGAAGTCGGCGATGACGCCGTCCTTCAGCGGCCGGATCGCCTTGATGTGATTGGGAGTGCGGCCCATCATCCGCTTGGCTTCCATGCCGACCGCGACGGGGCGGCCGTCGTTGGCGTTGATCGCCACGACCGAGGGCTCGTCGAGCACGACACCGTGGCCGCGCACGTAGATCAGCGTATTGGCGGTGCCGAGGTCGATGGCGAGGTCACGCCCAAGGCTGAGCGGGTTGTTGCGGGCCATTGGCTGGCCACCTTTCGCGAGCGGAAACACGATGCCAGGTACGGCACGTCAACCGTGCCAGGAACCGGAATCCTGGAATGTTACAGATTGGGGAAGAAAATCCCGATCTCGCGCTCGGCAGATGCCAGCGAATCGCTGCCATGCACCAGATTCTCGGTGAACAAGATGCCGAGGTCACCACGGATGGTGCCCGGTGCTGCCGTGCGCGGGTTCGTCGCCCCCATCATCGCGCGAACGACCTCCCAGGTGTCCTCGGGGCCTTCGATCACCATCGCGACGACCGGTCCACGGCTCATGAACTCGACGAGTTCACCGTAGAACCCCTTGCCGACGTGCTCCTCGTAGTGCCGCGCGAGCGTGTCGGTGTCGAGGACACGGATGTCCATGGCGACGACGTCGAGGTTCTTGGCCTCGAATCGCGAGACGATCTGCCCGACGAGCTTGCGCTCCACGGCATCGGGCTTCAGCAGGACGAGTGTGCGATCAGACATATCGCCGCACGCTACCGGGAGGGTGAGCCAGCCGGCGAGGGAAGCGCCAGCGACGAGCCGGAGTCGGGCCGACCACCGTGGCCGACCACCGACGTGCCGTGCGGCCCGACCGAGCTAATTGGCGTAGCGCTGCAGGACGGGGCGGGCGGCACCAGCGGTGTAGAGACTGCCCGCGACCAGCACGGCATCGTCACCGTCGGCGGCTTCCATCGCTCGTTGACAGGCGGCCTCGACGCTGTCGCAGACCAACACGTCGTCACAGCCGAGCTGGCGTGCCGCGTCGGCGACAACGCTCGCCGGCACGCCGCGCGGCGAGGGGGCGGTACACGCGAACACCACGTCGAACTCGTCGGCACGAAGCGCTGCGAGCATCTCGTCGGGATCACGCAACGTGCCGACCACGAGGATCCGGCGCCCCTCGGGGTCGAAGTCGTCGAAGAACACCTGCGCACATGTGTCGGCACCCGGCGGGTTGTGGGCGCCGTCGATGATCGTCAGCGGCTGGCGACCGAGCACCTCGAACCGGCCCGGCATGACGGTCTGCGCAAATCCCTCGAGCACGACGTCTTCGGGCAGCGGTGCAGCGAAGAAGGTCTCGACGGCCACGAGCGCAACGGCCGCGTTCGATCCCTGGTGTGTGCCGTGCAAGGGAACGTACACGTCGGTGTAGATCGTCGTCGGCGTGCGGATGTCGACGAGGCGACCACCGATCGCGAGGCGGTTGCCGACGATCTCGAAGTCGTCGTCGACGGCCAGCAGGCTGGAGCCTCCCGCCTCGCGGAAGATCGACACCAACTCGGGACGGGACTCGCCGATCACCGTCGCCGACCGCGGCTTGATGATGCCGGCTTTCTCGCGGGCGATGTGCTCCAACGTCGGGCCGGCGAACTCGGTGTGGTCCATGCCGATGTTCGTCACCACGGCGACGGTCGCATCGACGACGTTGGTGGCATCCCACCGACCGAGCAGGCCGACCTCGATCACCATCACGTCGACGGCGACGTCGGCGAACCAGCGGAATGCCGCAGCGGTCAGGATCTCGAAATAGCCCGGACGACGGCCGATGATCACTTCGAGGTCGGCGATCGAGGCGATCTGTTCGGCCAGCTCCTCGTCGGTGATCGGCTCGAGATTGCGACTGATCCGTTCGTTGACCCGCTCGAGGTGCGGGCTCGTGTAGGTGCCCACCGTCAGGCCGCTCGACACGAGCAACCGCGAGATCATCTGCGCCGTCGAGCCCTTGCCGTTGGTGCCGGTGAGATGGATCACCGGCGCCGAGTGCTGCGGGTCACCCATCGCTTCGCACAGCGCGGCGATCGTGTCCGTCGACGGCGAGGTGATGCGCCCCGTCTTTTCGTAGGTTGCGTGCTCGTCGAGATAGGCGAGCGCGTCGTCGTAGGTCATGGGTGGGCTCAGGCTACGGCCACCAGGCCGACACGCTCAGGAGGCGGCTTTGCGCTGACGACCCGAGGACCGGGGCACGAGCGTGGGGTTGACCTTGTCGATCACCGTCGTCTCGTCGATGACCACCTTGCCGACATCGGTGCGGCCCGGGAGGTCGTACATCGTGTTGAGCAGGACCTCTTCGAGGATCGCACGAAGCCCACGGGCGCCGGTTCCGCGCAAGATTGCCTGATCGGCGATCGCCTGCAGGCCGTCGGGAGTGAACTCGAGCTCGACGTCTTCGAAGCCGAACATCTTCTCGTACTGCTTGACCAAGCTGTTCTTCGGTTCGACGAGAATCTTCACCAGGGCGTCACGGTCGAGGCTGCCGACCGCGCCGATCATCGGGAGACGTCCGATGAACTCGGGGATCATGCCGAACTTCACGAGGTCCTCGGGGAGCACCTGGGCGAACAATTCGCCTGGATCACGATCGACTGCGGAGCGCACGGTGCCGTGGAAGCCGACGCCCTTGTGGCCGATTCGAGACTCGATGATCGACTCGAGCCCGGCGAAGGCGCCACCGAGGATGAACAGCACGTTCGTGGTGTCGATCTGGATGAACTCCTGGTGTGGGTGCTTGCGCCCACCTTGTGGTGGGACCGACGCCTGCGTGCCCTCGAGGATCTTCAGCAGCGCCTGCTGCACGCCCTCACCGGACACGTCACGAGTGATCGACGGATTCTCGCTCTTGCGGGCGACCTTGTCGATCTCGTCGATGTAGACGATGCCGGTCTCGGCGCGCTTGACGTCGAAATCGGCAGCCTGGATGAGCTTGAGCAGGATGTTCTCGACGTCCTCGCCGACATAACCGGCTTCGGTCAAGGCGGTGGCGTCCGCAACGGCGAAGGGCACGTTGAGCTGGCGGGCGAGCGTCTGGGCGAGATGCGTCTTGCCGCAGCCGGTGGGACCGAGCAGCAGGATGTTCGACTTGGCGAGTTCGACGTCGTCGCGCCGTCCGACGGTGGTGGCCTGGTTCTGGTGTTGGATGCGCCGGTAGTGGTTGTACACGGCGACCGACAGGATCTTCTTCGCCGACTCCTGCCCGACGACATAGTCGTCGAGGAACGCTCGCACCTCACGTGGATTGGGCAGGTTGTCGAAGCTCAGCTCAGCGGTCTCGGTGAGTTCCTCTTCGATGATCTCGTTGCACAGGTCGATGCACTCGTCGCAGATGTACACCCCAGGTCCTGCGATGAGCTTCTTGACCTGCTTCTGCGACTTTCCGCAGAACGAGCACTTCAGGAGCTCTCCGCCATCACCGAACTTCGCCACGCTGCACCTTCAGTTCTCGAGCTTGTTCCACTGCTGCGCACCCGGAGAATGCACGACCGGCGACCGCGCCGGTGGAACATTCTTGCCGATCGCTCAGCTGACTGCGGTGATCGCTCCGGAGTTGTCGATGAGCGAACGCTCCTCGATCACCTCGTCGATGATGCCGTACTCCTTGGCCTCGGCGGCGGTGAGCACGTAGTCGCGGTCGGTGTCCTTGGCGATCTTCTCGATCGACTGACCGGTGTGACGGGCCAGCACGTGCTCGAGGGTGGCCTTCAGACGCAGGATCTCGTTCGCCGCGATCTCCAGGTCCGACACCTGCGCGTACCCGGACTGCGCGTAGGGCTGGTGGATCAGTACCCGGGCGTTCGGCAGAGCGAGGCGCTTGCCGGGTGTGCCGGCCGCCAACAGCACCGCGGCGGC
>JBGSII010000141.1:0-4498 GCA_041742555.1 Ilumatobacteraceae bacterium | reverse complement strand
CAAGAACGCTGGATGAACCGCTGGAAGCCGGCGCTCAACGCGTTCGCCATCACCTTCGAAGGCCGCCTCTTCTGAGGCTCTACGATCCCCAACAACAATGACCAGCCAGATCAGTTACACCAACGATCTGACAGACCCGGATCCGGGTGCATCAATTTGGGTAGCGTTTGGGTAGCAAACGCGGCGGAACTACCCGGATTCGACGTCCCTCGGCGCACGACCGTGCCCCGGAAACCCTTTATTCACGGGCTTTAGCAGATTCGCCGGCACCTGCCGGACGGGCAAGGGACGATTCCTGAACCGTGTGTCGCAGGTTCGACACTGCCAGGGGCGCCGACAAAGACGTCGCAGTGATTATGCGGTGGCCGATCGAGCCAAGAGGCCGCACACTTCGGCGCGGTCCGGAGCGTTCGCGTCCGCGATCATCGCCTGCCTCGACCAACGCTGAGAGGAAATGTTGACAACTGTTGATAACGCAGGCAGGCTGGTGGAGTGAGCAAGACGACCATGAGTTTCGCTCTGCCCGACGAGTTGCGGCGCTACATCGATGACCGCGTCCAATCCGGCGAGTACGGAAACACGAGTGAGTACCTGCGAGAGCTGATCCGACGCGACCAGCAACACGTGGCCGAGCGGCGGCTGCGAGGACTCATTGCGGACGGGCTTGAGTCCGGCGAACCGCGTCCCGCGACCGTCGACGTCATCGACGAGATCCGCCATCGCGCGTTCGCCGCTGACAGGTGAGCGTCGCCCGGCTGCGGCCGCGAGCCGAGGACGATCTCGTCGAACGCACCCGGTACTACACCGCTGAGGGCGGGACTGACCTCGGCGGGCGGTTCTTTGATGCTGCCGTGGTGTCGCTACGGGCCATCGAGAAGATGCCCTACGCCGGATCGCCAGGTGTCGGTGAGCTCTGCGACATTCCAGGGCTTCGAGTCCGACGAATCGAGGGCTTTCCAGTCGGCTGGTTCTACTTCGTGCGGCCGGATCATGCCGACGTTGTCCGCCTCTTGTCCGACGCCCAAGATCTGCCCGTCATTCTCGCCAATCTCGATCCCGGCTGACCACGCCCAATGGGCCGTGCGCCGGGAGTGTTGTCGGACGGCCACGCAGAACGCCGGTACGCGTGTGAGACGCGCTTCATAGATGGCCGCGATCATCGATTGCGTTCCGTCAGATCTCGTACGCCTGCTTGGGCGACCAGATCGGCAGATATGGGCGCTCCAGTACCGGCACCTCGGGAGGCGTCCCCGAACGTGCCGGATGCGTCGCAGTATTCGCACGTCCGAGCGCCTGTGCATCTACGTTCTCGTTGTGGCCGTCATTCGCTCGACCGACCTTGGTGCTGCTCGACCTTCGAGCGTCCGCAGTGGCGAGGGCAACGAACCCGGCACATCGGTGGCCCTTGGACGGATGGCACGAGACTGACTATGGGCCTTCTCGCAGTTGGTGCGCTGCTCGGCATTCTCGGCGCCGCCGCAATATGGCACATCCGCAGACTGCCCCCGGCCAAAGGGCAGTTGGGTCCCGTGACGAGAACCCGATACGTCACCGCTGCTTGGTCATGCGCCGTGGGCGGTGTCGCCATCATCGTTCTAGCGGCCGGTCGCCTTGTTCTCGGCTGATACGCCTCGCGAGCAACGCCCACGACGGTCTCCACTTCCACCTGAACTCGCGCAACAGTCCGAACCTGCCACCTATCGCCGGGCCGAGGGGGCGCAAAATGCCCGAACTGGCCACGCATTGCCAGCACCTATCGGCAGATCTGGCACAGTGCCGACGCTTTGGTGATGCAGCGGTGAGCGACAATGAACCGGTGACCGAATCGTCTGATGTGCAGGAGTCCCGCTCCCGTGTCCGGGAGTTGCTGGCGCTACTGGCTGATCCAGTCGCTCAGCGCCGGTACGAGGTCGAAGTCCCGATCGCGAACGTTCCGGTGGAACTCATCTGCATGTGGTTTGACGACCACTATCACCCTGGAAGTCCCTGGTTCGTCGAAGCGTTCTCCCCCGGCGAGCGTGAGGTCATCGCAGACTTCAATCGAGTCTTCGACGGCATCGCCGATTCGTTGCCAACGGACCGCGGCGTGTTGGCGCTGCAGTCGACGCCCGAGTGGGACACGGTCTGTCGAGCCGCTGCAGAGGCTCTCGCTGCGCTCGACTGAGCCGGGTCTGAGGCGGTGCCACGGCCGCACCGAATGCCCGATATGGGCGCCCGACGCAAGTGCCTGCCGAATGCCGAAGATGCGGGTAGACCGCTCGATATCGCTTCGGATGATGACCGGCGATCGGGCACCGCCCGGCTCGCACCGCAGCGCGAAGCCCAACTGTGACCTCACCCTTTCCCGGTCTTGTTCGTCAGGGCGGGAGATCCTCTCGGTCGCTGATGCTCCGCCGGGCTCGGTCGTCGTGCGCCCGCTCAACTCGGTGGGGCCCTGAGGCTAGGGTCCGGCCGTGACCGAGAATGACCCTCTTCGCGGTGATCTTGCGGCGTCATCGGAGTTCGAGCCTGCCCGATACGCGTTGTCGGCGGTCGTGTACGCGGAACGAGGTGAGGAGATTCTGTTGCTGCAGCGGGCTGAGGGATCGGCCATGGCCGGTCAATGGTTCCTTCCCGGCGGTTTCGTCGAGCCAGGCGAACTCCCCGAAGAAGGCGCTCTCCGAGAACTCTTTGAGGAGGGAGGGGTTCGGATTGACGGCGACCTCGAGATCGTCGGCTGCTACCCGATGTATGTCTACGGGTACGACATGCTTCAGATCTCGTACCGTGGACGAGTAGCTGATGGCGACGTCACGATCAGCCACGAGCACGACGGCGCACGGTGGGTCAAGGCGTCGGACATGCGCGCGCTGCTCAGCGACGAGGTCATCACGGACATGGCCGGTGGCAACGACGACGTCACGCGCTTGCTCACCCACATTCGAACCGATCTCGACCGATATCTCGCGCGAGTCCAGTCGGGTTAAGGCCAAGGCCAAATTCGCCGCGGCGAGTCAGGCTTCGTGACATGTGGGTGAGGGCGAGCAATAACCACGCCCCGGAATCGCAGGCCATCGAGCAATCGCCGCGCTGCAGCCCGGCTCAAGTCCCGCATCGATGATCCCCGCCTCGAACGTGCGCGTACGCTGAGGCGATGCCGGTGCTCGTGTTGCTGAACGGTCCGCCGGCGAGCGGGAAGTCCACGATCGCGCAGCGCTTCGTCGACGCTCGACCGCTCTCGCTCAACCTCGACATTGACGTTGTTCGCGGCATGCTCGGCGGCTGGCTGGACGACCCATCGAGAGCCGGGCTGACGGCGCGGTCACTCGCACTGGTCATGGCGCAGGCGCACCTGGCGGCTGGACGCGATGTCATCGTTCCACAGTTCCTCGGGCGTACAGATTTCATCGAGCAACTTGCAGGCGTCACCGAGCGGAGCGCAGCGACGTTCGTGGAGACCGCGCTGTGGCTCGACCGCTCAGCGGCGATCGCCGCTTTCGCTGGCCGTCGAGCAGCACCGAGCACGCAGGCGCATCACGACGCGGCAGCGCTGGTCGACCACTCGGAGCATGCCGACCCGGTCGGGCAGATGTACGACGCGTTCGTCCGAGTCCTCGAGCAGCGAACCTCAACCAGGAGGGTCGAGGTCATTCCAGGCGACATCGACCAGACCTTCGAACGCTTCGAGAGGGCACTCGATATCGGCACCCAGTAATCCGGTTCGCGCTGGCGCATCACCCGCGCGCTTCGAGCCGGCATTCTCCCTGGCCGCTCGGGGCGGATCGGTCGCTACTCGATCGCGGCATCTTCCCAGTGGTCGAGGATCGCATTGACCGTTTCCTCGATCGTGAGATCGGAGGAATCAATCCACAGACCGATGCGAGGTGTCTCGGCAACCCACTCATCGAAACGGATGATCGCGTCGAGCAGGGAACCACCAGGCGGCACCCACGGTTCATACGCGTTGGTTCCTCGATCACGCTCGCGCCGTTCAATCACTTCGGGACGGGGCCGAAGCACGACAAGCGACCGCGGGCATCGTAGAGACCGCAGGTGCTGCTCGACGGCCGGGCCATAGATGTTCTCGGCGTGAACGGCGACGTAGCCCTCGCTCACGAACGACTCGCACAGCAGCGCTCCATGTCGATACCGCAGCGCGAGTTGTCGATCAGCCTCCGGGTCTGCGTCGGCACCCATGTCGACGGCGCCACCCACGATCATCTTCCAAAGAACGTCACCTTCGACAAACGCCCCACGGTCGAACCGCATCGCCAAAGATTTCGCTATCGACGACTTGCCAGCGGCCTGAGCCCCCACAACAACGACAGCCCGTGGAGTCGCCTGCATGTACCCATCATGCCATTCGACCGCCACGTAGTGGGTCTGTCAGATCGTTGGTGTAACTGATCTGGCTGGTCATTGTTGTTGGGGATCGTAGAGCCTCAGAAGAGGCGGCCTTCGAAGGTGATGGCGAACGCGTTGAGCGCCGGCTTCCAGCGGTTCATCCAGCGTTCTTGGC
>JBGSII010000140.1:0-4298 GCA_041742555.1 Ilumatobacteraceae bacterium | reverse complement strand
TCGGTAGCTCGTCGGGCTCATAACCCGAAGGTCGCAGGTTCAAATCCTGCCCCCGCCACCACGAAAGCCCTGGTAGATGGCAACATCCGCCAGGGCTTTCTCGCGTCCCCACCCGTTTATCTAACGGTTTATCTAACGGGTTGACATGGTGGAAGCGCCCCCGCGGGCACTTTCCAGGGCTATTGCGCTGCGTCCGACGACTGGGCGACTCTCGTCATACCTTCGTCGGAACCCGTAGAATCACGTGCCTGTAGTTCGATTGGAGCTTCGTGCCCGTGAGCAGCGAGTGGATTGGCAAGGACGAACCCTGGCCGACTCACTCGCGCCCGGAAGCACAGAAGGCGCTGAAGTTTGCGCGCTCGCGGGGTTTCTTGTTTCGGAAGACCAACAGTCACGCATTCGGCCGCCTTCGTTGCGGCGGAGTGGATGATCCGTGCGAAGTATCGATCCACTCGACGTCAGGATCCGGGGACGGCTCGGCAACGGCCGGCGTTATCCGAGACCTGGTTCGAAAGTGCCCGCATCGCTCGGCTGGTCAAGCTGGCGACGACGATGATGCAACCTGCGCAGAGGTATCGATGCGTATCGGTGACTGTGAACGTCTGCTCGACGCTGCAGAGGAGTTGATAGCGCGCGACATGTATCAGGAAGCGTTCGAGGACCAACTGCAGCAGTCCACATCCTTCGATGACGAGCATTTCGAGTCGGCGGTCGAGATGGAGAATCTCGCCGCCATCGCTGAACAGCAAGGTCTTGCGATTGTCGCAGGGGTTCGGGACGTCGACGACTGGCCGCCGACCGACGGTGCCTGGGAGCTGATCCGGGATGTCGCTGTCACACTGGCCGACGTCGACGCTGCGGTCTCCTCGACGGGGTCTGGCTGCCCAGAGGTGGCCGAGGCTCTCGACCACGTTCGAGCTCGACATGCGCGCCTGATCAAGTAACTCGCATTGGCTGGCGATACTGTGTTGGCATCTGCCAACGGATGTGCAAAGCTTGTCCGTCAGCCAAGGAGGACCAATGACTGCTTACCGATTGGATTTGGTGTTCCGCGACATAGAGCGCGACGACGACACCCTTGATTTGCTTGAAACTGTTCCCGACGTGCACTGGGTGTTCCAGTCGGGCATCACGCGGGCTGTTGCAACGGTCTACGCCGCCACGGCCATCGACGCTGCCAGCTGGTTGATCGCTCAGGTCACCGATCGTGTCCCAGCGGCGCGACCTGTCCACATTGACCGGGATTTCGTGGCGATCCCGGATATCGCAGAGCGACTCGGGGTGAATCGTGAGACAGTGCGCACCTGGGTGAATGGCTCTCGACGTTCAGCTGCGAGCTTCCCCGCTGCATCCGGAGTCGTCGGTGATGGCATCAAGATCTGGCCATGGGCGGTGATCAACGATTGGGCGGAGCGAAACGTCGGCCTGGGCGATGGTTTCGTTCGCGCAACCGAGGCTGAGTCGTGCCAGATCGACTTGTTGTGCGCCCAGTGGGCGCGTCGGCTCGCTGGCACGGAGCAACACGAGCACTGGTCTCTCATGATCGAACAGCGTTGTGTGGCGGTCGTCGATCACACGCCGGACACGCGGGACTACACGCCCGACGTGAAGACCTGGTCGTCGGTCCAGACGAAGGAGTTTGCGATTGCCTGAGGACAGCGCTTCAGAGCCAGTTGCCGCTGGCCCATCGGATGCTCTCCGGTCCGCAGCGCAGCACCTCATTGACAACTCGGAGATCGTTGACGTAAGGCCCGTGAGGATCGTGGCCTCGTTCGAGGAGGGAGGATCCCCCGGGGTTCGCATCGAGACAGCGAGCATCGAGGTCGCTTCTGGATACATCAATCAGCCCGGAGTGTTCTCGAACAAGTTCGAGTTCCGGATTCTCCTGAACGGCGAAGGGGATCGACCGGTTGCGCGATTCGAGTATGACCTGGTCGTCGACTACCGCGTGCCGAAGGACTTCGAGGTTGACAGGGACGCAGCAGACTTCGTTACTGGAACGACTGGATACTTCGCTGCGTATCCGTATGCACGCGAGATGCTTCACAGCATGTCGGCTCGGCTTCGACTAGATCCCGTAGTCCTCGGGTTCCTCAAGCGGCGACCAGACGGAAGGGTGGAGACGATGGAAATCGGCACACTCCGTCGGCCCGAACGTAGCGGTTGATCGCTCGGCGGTACTGAGAGCTATTCAGTGGCCGTCTCCGAACACGGCGTCACCAAACGCTAGGGCGGCATCGGCCTGCATGCCTGGCAACACGTGTTGGTACACGGTCATCGTGAAGGCCGGGCTGCTGTGGCCGAGGCGTTCGCTGACGACCTTCACGGGGACGTTGGCTTTCAGCAAGACCGAGGCGTGAGTGTGGCGGAGGTCGTGGAGGCGGATACGGCGAAGCCCGCTCTCCCGCACCAACCGTTCCCATGACTGGGAGAAGAAGTCGGGGTGGATCGGCTCGCCGTCGACGCGGGTGAAGACGAAGCCATCGCCATCTCGCCGGCCGGTGCTCAGCCGTTGCTCGAGCTGCTGACGTCGCCACGCCCGCAGCACCGCCACGGTCCGTGGGTCGAGGTCGATCGTGCGCCGGCTGTTGATCGTCTTCACGTCGGCGACGTGGGTGCCGTACTCGACCGACAGGATCTGCTGGTCGACGACGAGGCGGGCGGCGTCGAGGTCGACATTGCGCCAGGGGAGACCGAGCACCTCGCCGCGTCGCATCCCGGTGTTGGCGGCGAGGTAGATCGGCACGTACCACTCGCTGTCCTCGATGCCGGCGAGGAACTGGCGCAGCTCGTCGGCTGACCAGATCGTCATCTCCCTCGACCCACCGACGCGCACCTTGGGTGGGTCGGCGAGGTCGGCGACGTTGCGGGTGACGGTGCCCTTGCGGTGTGCGTCGGCGAGTGCCTTGCGGATGATGCCATGGATGATCCGTACTGTCTTCGGGGCGAGCCCGCCGCCCTTGCCGTTGCGGCGACCGTCGACGAGCAGCTGCGCGTAGAACGTGTCGAGGTCCTCGGGCTGCAGCTTCTGCAGCGGGATCCTGCCGATCCGCGGGTTGATGTGGATCTCGACGTTGTTCTTGTACGACGCGAACGTCGACGGCCGCAGCTGCGCCTTCTTCGTCGGCAACCAACGCTCGAGGAGGTAGTCGCCGAGCGTGATCCGCTCGGGCGCCCGGTAGTCGCCGTCGTGCACGCGCTTGACGAGATCGCCGAGCACCTTCTCGGCGCCCTTGCGTGTCGCGCCGGCGGGATACCAGCGGTGGCGTTCCTTGCCGGTGGCCGGGTCGATGCCTTCGTAGACGACCGCGTAGTAGCGATCGCCGCGCTGGACGAGGTGTCCCCTCATGGTGCCCTCCTTCGTCGATTGGTGACGGTTGGTGTCGTTTGGTACGCCCGGCTGGCTCGGCACCGCTGACGGTTCGTCACCGCCAGGTCGACGTGGATCACGTCGGGACCCTGGCGCTCGCGGGCAACGAGGCGCGCGCCATGTGGTGAACATACACCCGCGTGCAAGAGGTGGTCCCGGGCCCGACCGGGTTCGGCCAGAGAAGCAATTCCCCACAACCGCCACCGCGGATCCCGTACGGATGACAAGGACGTAACGACCCCCGCTCCGCATGGCATGTCGTCAGATGCAAGTGCGGCCGGCGCAAGAAGTTCCAGTCGACGTGTTGCGAAAACCCGTTGAGAGAGGTGGGGCTTGTCACAAATCGGCGAATTCAGAGGCATGTGTAGGTGAGGCCATGACCAGACGAACCGTTCCCGAGGAGCCACCGGACTTCCTCACGGTCGACGAGGTCGCCGCGGTCATGCGCATCAGCCGGAACGGCGCGTACCAGCGGGTTCGGCGCGGTGTCGCTACGGATGGCCGTGAGGGCATCCCGGCCGAACGGGTCGACAAGCAGTTCCGCATCTCGAGGTACGTGATCGAGGAACGCCTGGGCGGTCCGATCACCTGGCCGATCCCCGGCTTCCACGACATCCCGAATACCCGGCCCGCGCACCCGGCACCCGAGCCTCTGGCAACACAGCCCGACCCAACGCCAGCGAAGCCGACCCAACGCAAGCGCTCCAACCCGCTCGACCAGGTCCCCGGCAACCAGCTCCGGCTCTTCCCCCTGTAGGTCGCCATGCCCCAACTCCACCCCATCCGCCCTCACGACCCTTCAAGGACAGACGAGTGCACAAACATCACTGGGAGCTATCCCGGGAGTACCCGAGCGCAGTGTGAGACGCCATGACCGTGCGCGTCACCACGCTCAAGGGATGCGACGCCGGCGCCTACTACGTCGAGC
>JBGSII010000139.1:0-6016 GCA_041742555.1 Ilumatobacteraceae bacterium | reverse complement strand
GGCACCGTGGTCGGCGCCCTCGTCGGGGCGCTTCGATCCCCGGCCGCGCCCCGGAGGCGGCGGCGGTGGGGGAGGCGGCAGATCGTTCATGGATCCATGCTACGCAGGATCGTGCACGATGCCAGGTCGTGCCCGGCAATGCGTCGGAGGGCATCCGCCACTCGTCACGCACCGCCGATCTAGCGTTGCAGCATGCATCGCATCGAACGGGTGACGGTTGGGGTCCGCCAGTGTTCACGCACCGGGTGCTCCGAACGTGCGACGGTCACGCTCACCTACCACTACGGCCGTTCGCAGGTCTGGCTCGACGACCTGACCGTCGAGCGAGACCCGCACGCGTACGACTTGTGCGATCGTCACGGGTCCCGGCTCTCCGTGCCGGCCGGCTGGTATCTCGACGATCGTCGCTTCGGCCAGCACACCCTCATCGCGGTCTGATCCGCCTCCACGCCGCCAGCGATGAGCGAGCGGTGCCGTATGCGGTCGCTTCGCTCATCGTGACCGAGTCGATCCCGCCAACATGTGGCGGGATCGACTGCTGATCGTCATCGGACGGCGCGGGTCTGGTCGCCGCCCCCACCGGTAAGGTCGTTTCGTGGCCGGCTCCGCGCGCGATCGCGCTCGCACCGAATTCGGGTTCTCCGGCGGATTCCTCCCCTCGGCAGCGCCGCGACCCATCGACGCCTCGACCGCAGTCGTCACGTTCGTCGGCTCGTGGATGGTCGCGCAGGTCGTGTCGGCGGTGATCCTGGTCGTCGTCGCCGACGGCGAGACGGCGAGCGACGCGTCGTTCGGCGTCCTCGCCGTTGCGTTGACGGGCGCCTGGGCGTCGTACCTGATCGGGATGTGGATCGCATCGCAGCGCGCCGGCTCGGGCAGCATGATCGCCGATTACGGATTCTCGTTCCGCTGGGTCGACCTGATCGGGCTCGCCGTCGGGGCGGGTTCCCAACTCGTGCTGATCCGTGTGGTCTACCTGCCGCTCGAGGCCATGTGGCCCGACACGTTCACGCGGGACCGACTCGAGGAGAACGCACAGGACCTCGTCGACCGTGCCGGCGGGGCCTCGACGCTGCTGCTCGTCGCCGTGGTCGTGATCGGTGCCCCGGTGGTCGAGGAGCTGTTCTATCGCGGGCTCCTGCAGCGCTCGCTCGCCGCACGATTCAACGAAGGTGTGGTCCTGGTCGGGGTCGCCGCGATCTTCGCCGCCGTGCACTTCCGCCCGATCGAGGGTCCGGGGCTGTTCGTGTTCGGACTCATCCTCGGGTGGGCGGCGCTGCGGACACGTCGTCTGGGACCGGCGATCACCATCCACATCGGGTTCAACCTGACCGGGCTCCTCCTGGTGCTGTGACGCCCGTCGGCGGTGACGTCGGGTCCGAATGCGCGTTTGCCATGATGGGTGACCTGATGCCGACCTGTGAGCGCACCCGATGAGCGACGACACGCGCCCGGTCGACGGCGACGCACGTCAGGTTCCCGATGGCGACGAGTTCGGCGAGTGGTTCGACCGCGAATTCGCCGACGCCGACGCGACGTCGGAGGGGCCCGGTCCGGACGAAGCCGACGACACGGTCGCAGAGCCGGCCGCCCGCTCGCTGGGTCGGCGGGCGATCGCTCGGGTCTTCCGCCGCCCGATCGCGTGGTGGACGCGGCCGTGGAGCACCGATCGGATCGTTCGCGTCCTCGTGACCTCGGCCACGTTGGTGACCACGACGGTCGTGATGATGATGGTGGTCCACCTGAACCCGCTGTCGCCGGCACGGGATCTGATCTTCGACGACACCACCCCGACCGGTGGCGACATGGGCGCCCACGTCTGGGCGCCTGCGTTCCTGCGCGACCACTTCCTCACCAACTTCCAGCTCTCCGGCTGGAGCATGGACTGGTACGGCGGGCTCCCGCTCTACCGCTTCTACATGGTGATCCCGGCGTTGGCCATCGTGGCGCTCGACGTGGTGCTGCCCTATGGAGTTGCGTTCAAGCTCGTGGCGGTCTCCGGGCTGCTGCTGTTCCCGCTCGCATGCTGGGCGTTCGGGCGCCTCGCCGCCTTCCGTCACCCGATCCCCGAGCTCTTCGCGGTCGCTGCGCTGTGCTTCCTGCTCGACGAGAGCTTCTCGATCTACGGCGGCAACGTGAAGTCCACCATGGCGGGGGAGTACTCGTTCTCGATTGCGCTCACGTTGGCCATGCTCGGACTCGGCCTGCTCGCGAACGGTCTGCGTACCGGCAGGTTCCGGGTGTGGACGGCGGTGGTGTTGTCGCTCGCCGCGGTGTCACACGGCATCGTGCTGATCTTCGTCGCGGTCAGCGCCATCATCCTCTGCCTCGTGTGGTTGGACGGTCGCCGGCTGGTGTTCGCCGTCACCACGGGCGTGACCACCTTGCTCTTGTCGGCGTGGTGGGTCGGGCCGTTCCTGTTCGGACACGAGTTCATGACGGACATGAAGTACGGATTTCGTCCCGAAGGCGCCGACGACTCGTTCTGGGACATGTTCTTCCCGCTCGCCGCGCCGCTCGACTTCATCATCACCGGTCTCGCCGTCGTCGGATTCGTGGCGATGGTGCTCCGTCGCCACCTGACAGGGACCGCGATCGGGTTGATCTGTCTGACCTTCGTCGCCCTCGTGTACCTCACCCGTGACAGCCTGCCGCTCATCGGCCTGCTGTGGAACCCTCGCCTGCTGCCGTTCGTCTACCTCACCCGATATCTGCTGATGGTGATCGGTGCGCTGGAACTGATCACGTGGTTGGTGAACGCCGCTCGGGACCGGCGTGCTGCGACGCAGCTCAGCGCAGTCGAAGGGGCCATCGCTGCCGGAGCGATCACGCTGTCGTGCCTGCTGGTGTTCGGATGGATGTACGAGACGCTCCCGGGCGGAGGGCGCGTCGCCGACGGAGAGACGTCGGTGTATGCGTGGGGCCCGCTCCGCAAGGGTCCCGAGTCCGGCCGCGCCGTGGCCGATGGCTGGACCCGCTACAACATGCGTGGATACGAGGGGCGTCCCAAGTACCCCGAGTACAACGAGCTCGTCACCACCATGGGTGCGATCGGCGACGAGCGCGGGTGCGGGCGAGCGTTGTGGGAGAACAGCGGCGACAACGGCGAGTACGGCACGACGATGTCGCTGATGCTGCTGCCCCACTGGACCGACGGGTGCATCGGGTCGATGGAGGGGTTGTTCTTCGAGGCGTCGGGGACCACGCCGTATCACTTCCTCACCGCCGCGGCGATGTCGAAGCAATCCTCGAATCCGGTTCGTCAGCTGCGCTACGTCAACAACGACGCGGCGGCAGGCGTGCAGCACATGCGCGACCTCGGGGTTCGCTACCTGATGGTGCGCACCCCTGAGGCGAAAGCCCAAGCCGAAGCGCAAGACGACCTCGAGTTCGTCACCAGTTCGGGGCCGTGGGACATCTACGAGCTGCGCACTGCCAGCATCGTCGAAGCGCTCACGGTCCAGCCGGTCGTGGTCGAAGAGCGCGGCGGCGACCAGCGAGAGCGCAATCTCGAGGTCGGCACGAGCTGGTTCCAGCGCCAGGACGACTGGGCGGCGATGCCGGCCGACGACGGGCCGGAGTCGTGGCAGCGTGTCCCGGTCGAGATCGACCTCGACGCACGAGTCGGTGAACCGGGTGATCGCAGCCGCAACGTCGACTACGTCGTTCCGACCGAACCGATCGAGGTCGTCGAACTCGATCCGGTCACGGTGAGCAACGTCGACATCCAGCAACAGTCGATCAGCTTCGAGGTCGACGAGGTCGGCGTGCCGATCCTCGTGCGCGTCAGCTACTTCCCGACCTGGGAGGTCGAGGGCGCCGAGGGTCCGTATCGGGTGGCGCCCAACTTCATGGTGGTGATCCCGACCGACAACGAGGTGACGCTGTCGTATTCCAAGACACCGCTCGACTGGTTCTTCTACTCGCTGACCCTGTTCGGCATCGCGCTGTGTTTCTACTGGCGGCGCAAGGGCGATGTCGTGTACGCCGCTGAACGACCGCGGTGGGGGACGGCACCCGACGCCGACGAAGCCACGATCACCGCGGTCGACGAGACGTCCGAGTGGCCGATGCCCGAGGGCGTCTCGTCAACGCCATCGGACGACGGCCGATAGCCTTCGAGCGGTCATGTCTGTGCTCGATTCCATCGTCAAGGCGTACGACATTCGTGGCACGGTTCCCGATCAGCTCGACGCTGACGTGGCCCATGCGCTCGGAGTCGGATTCGCCGCGTTCGTCCGCTCCGATCAGGTCGTCATCGCTCGCGACATGCGGCCTTCGGGTCCCGAGCTGGTCGATGCCTTCACCCGGGGGGTCGCCGAGCAGGGCATCGACGTCATCGACATCGGGCTCGCGTCCACCGATCTGATGTACTACGCGGCCGGGGTCCTCGACGTCCCCGGGGCCATGTTCACCGCGTCGCACAATCCAGCGGGGTACAACGGCGTCAAGCTGTGCCTGGCCGGCGCTCGGCCGATCGGTGTCGACACCGGACTCGCCGAGGTCCAGGCCGTGGCCCAACAGGTCCTCGACGGTCGCGGACCCCGACAGGCGCTCACGTGCGGTGCTCGATCCGAGCGCGATCTGCTCAGCGACTTCGCCGATCACGTCGTCGGATTCGTCGATCCCGCCGACATCGGCTCGATGAAGGTCGTCGCCGACACCGCCAACGGGATGGGTGGTCTCGTGGTGCCTGCCGTCTTCGAGCGGCTGGACGGCGTCGAGCTCGAGGTGATGTTCCCGGAACTCGACGGGACGTTCCCGAATCATCCGGCCGACCCGCTCCAGCCCGCGAATCAGCGCGATCTCCGAGCGCGGGTGGTGTCGGGTGGGTTCGACATGGGCCTGGCGTTCGACGGCGACGCCGACCGGGTCTTCGTCGTCGACGAGACCGGCAATGGGCTCAGCGGCTCGACGACCACGGCGATCCTCGCCGCAGCGACGTTGCGCCAGCATCCGGGCGCGACGATCCTGCACAATCTCATCTGCTCGAAGACCGTGCCGGAGGTCGTGCGCGACCTCGGAGGGACGCCCGTGCGCACCAAGGTCGGTCACTCGTTCATCAAGCAGATCATGGCGGAGACCGGAGCGGTGTTCGGTGGCGAACACTCGGCGCACTACTACTTCGCCCGCAACTTCAATGCCGACAGTGGCTTGATCGCCTCGCTGATGGTGATGGCCGAAGTCGGCTGCGCGGGACAACCCCTGTCGGTCGTCCGTCGCCCGTACGAACGATACGAAGCGAGTGGCGAGATCAACACCCAGGTCGACGACGCGTCGGCGGTCATCGAACGCATCAGCGAGCAGTACGCAGCATTCGACCAGGATCGGCTCGACGGGCTGACCGTCGACTGCGGATCGTGGTGGTTCAACCTGCGGCCCTCGAACACCGAACCCCTCTTGCGCTTGAACCTCGAGGCGGCCGATCGCGCAGCCTGCGACGATGCCGTCGGCACCTTGCTCGCCCAGATCACCAGTTGAACCGACTCCGGGAGAACCGATCATGTCCTTGTCACCAGCACTCCTCGAGATTCTCGCGTGTCCCGAGGACAAGGGTCCGCTGTACTACGTCGAGTCCGAGTCGCTGCTCTACAACCCGCGGCTGCACCGTCGTTACGACATCCGCGACGACATCCCGGTGATGCTGATCTCCGAGTCGACGACGGTCGACGACGCCGAACACGATCGACTGATGGCGGTCGTCGAGGCTGGATCCATCGCCCCGACGTTCGAGCCCGACTCAAGCGGAAGCTGACGCCCGCCGATGACAGGATCGTGCCGCGCCGCCGTGGCACATCATCGGAAAGGTACGGTATGGCGATGAATGCGCATCGCTGGGTACGACGCGCCGGCGTCGCAGCGCTGGTCGCGCTGGCGTTGGTGGCGGTGACGGCGACCTCCTCGCCCGCAGAGCACGCCCAGGCACAAGCCACCGGGCTCGGAGCCGGAGGAGAATTCCACGCGCTGACGCCGTATCGCGCGTTCGACTCACGCCCCGCGTCGCCGATCAACGTCA
>JBGSII010000138.1:0-2419 GCA_041742555.1 Ilumatobacteraceae bacterium | reverse complement strand
CCCCCCCCCCCCCCCCCCCCCCGGGCCAGTGGATCATGAGCGGCGTGTGACCGAGCGGTTCGAACTGGGGGATCGCGGGCTTGCCCCAGATGTCGGCCGCGGCGTCACCGGGCGCGCCGGCCGCACGGACGTCGCCGAGGTAGTGACCATGGTCGGTGCAGACGATCACGGCGGTGCTCTCCCAGAGATCCTGCGCGTCGAGCTCGTCGAGCAGCATTCCGAAGTGGTGATCGATCATCGACAGCTTGGCGCCGTAGTTGTTGCGGATCTGACGTGCCTGGCGTTCGGTGATCGCTCCCTTCGACACACCGCCCACGAGGTACGGGGGCCACACGAGCCGCCCGGTCTCGATTTCGTCGGGCGTCAGCGGCTGCTCGTCGTACATCGACGCCCACGGTTCGGGAGTGTCGAACGGTTCGTGAGGGTCGAACTCGTCGACGAACAACATCCATCGATCGTGTCGTGGCGCCTGATCACGTAGCCACGAGGTCGCCGCCGCCATCGTGCGTGGCCCGGGGAAGTCCTCCTCGGCGCGGAACCACGTGCGGCTGTCGTCGTAGTGGCGTCGCCCGAACGAACGGTCGGCGATCCCGAGCTGATCGCGTAGGAACCAGCCGCCGTCGGCAGCATTGGTGATCGTCGGCGCGCCGAACGCCGACGGATCAGTGCAGGTCCGCCATGGATCACCCTCGTGCCCACGCACGTAGTCCCATCCGCTGAAGTCGACGTGATAGTTCTCCCCGCCGGTCTCGAACAGGTGCGGGTGATCCGACACGAGCATCGTCGTCACATCGGCTCGCCGCAGCGTCGCGATGATCGACTCCTCCCACAGCTCGATCGACCCCCACGGCTTCCAGAGGAAGTCGAGGGCCCCGACGAGAATGTCGTGGCGCGCCGGCATGCACGGCAACGACCCGGTGACGTGGTTCGTGAACTGCGTCGAACGAGCGGCGAACCGGTCGAGGTTCGGGGTGGCGAACTCGGTGCCGCCGTACGACCCGAGCATGTGGCGGTTGAGCGAGTCGAGCAGGACGACGACGACGTGCCGCGGGGTCTCCATCGGGCCGACCGTAGCCGTGCCCGACCGGTCGAGCCGCGGTGGTCCTCCCGATCGGAGCGCGAGACGTGCCGGGGCCAGAGGTCACGCGCTGGTCGTGACGAGGCGGCTCAACCGTCGGCGGGTGTCGACTCGATGCTGAGCACGTCGGCTCGCACGCGGTCGAGCGTGTGGTCCTCGAGGCAGCCGACGATGCGGACCCTGCCGGTTCGGCCGAGCGATCGATCGAACTCGATCATCACGCGCTCGTCGTCGACCTGCGTGATCGCCGTGAGTTCGACGTCGCCGGGGAGCCTCGAACGGCATGATCCGAACAGATCCTCGGCCACGGTTGGCAGTGGACGGGACTGACGCCGCTGGTCGATGTCGAGCGTCACGGCGGTCGTTCCGGCGGCGGCAACCTCGCCCGGTCGGGTCTGGGTGAGTTCACGGAGGAGCACGATCGCGCCCACCGACAGCGCCAGCGTCAGCACGAGCACCGTCGCGGTCGAGGAGCTGCGGCGGCCCGGTGGACGCATCATGGGGTCGAGTTGGGTCGAGAGCGGAAGTCCGTTGCCGAGGGGGAGGTCCGCTCCGAGTTTCGCCGCCGTTCGAGGATCGAGCGTGGCCGCCGCGAACAATCCGGCAACGCGTTCGATGAGATATGCGACCAGCGACATCAGCACGCCGGCTCCCAGCAGGACCGGAATGAAGACGCCCAGCCCATCGGGTGAACGTTCGAGCCAGCGGAAGTGGCGTCGGGCGGCGTTGTCGTTCGCCGACCGCAACGCACCCAAGGTGTCGACGTCTCTCGAACGTTCGAGCCCGTCCAGTCGTTGCTCGATGCGGCGCAACTGGCGGAACAAGATCATCGCCACGAGCACGATCAGCGCGGCGATCATGACGAGCGCCGAGATGACCGCTCGGTTCCACTCCCATCGGGCGAGGTCGACGACGACGTAGGCACTCGACACCGCGAGGATCACCGTGGCGAGCGCGACCCCGATCGTCCGAGCGATCTGCCCGGGAGTCACGGTACGACCACCCAAGCTGTGGCCATGTGATCCGGGTCGATCTCGAGCACCTCGATCTCGCCGCTGTGGCCGTCGATCATCATGCGGGTTCCTGGCGGGTAGCGGTCGAGCGCGTCCGGGACCCCGACGACCGTCGGCAGCCCCGCCTCTCTGGCAAGGATCGCGAGATGCGACAGTGCGCTTCCGGTCTCGGACACGAGACCGGCCAAGCCCCCGAGGACCGGTGCCAGCTGCGGTTCGAGATGCCGGGTGACGAGAATCGTCCCGTCGGGTGGAATCCCCGCCGGCAACCGGTGGACGGCGACTCCGACGACTCGGCCGCCACTCGCCGGCATCCCGGCGGCGCCGC
>JBGSII010000137.1:0-3395 GCA_041742555.1 Ilumatobacteraceae bacterium | reverse complement strand
CACCACCTCGGCGTCGGCCGTGGCGACGAGCGTGATCGTGCCGGTGCCGTCGGGCTCGACGACCATGTCGACCGCGAGATCGACCCGACACCCAGCGAGCACAGCGACGCAGGCGCACAGGGCCAGGAGACGACGGAACACGGTCACGAGTATGGTCGACGGCCGCTGGTGAGTTCAGGACGCCGCACGGTCACCGCCGAGCGGCGACCGGTCAGAGCAGCTCGGGTGGGGGCAGCTCGCCCTCGCCGCCGGACGGCGGGATCGGGTTCTCGGTTGCGGTGGTTGCGAGTTCGACCGACGATGGCGGCACGAATCCTTCGACGGCCGTGAACACGAACCGCTTCTTGCCGTCCTTGTCCGGATCGTCCTCGGTGTCGACGACGATGATCTCTCCGGCCGAGAACTCCTTGTACAGGATCTTCTCGGAGAGGGCATCCTCGATGTGACGCTGGATCGCCCGGCGCATCGGACGCGCACCCAGCTGCGGGTCGTAACCCAGTTCCGCCAGCAGCTCCTTTGCGGATGCCTTGATCTCGATGCCCAACCCTTGGCCCTCGAGCTGGCCGACCAAGCGCTGCGTGAGCAGGTCGACGGTCTGGAGCACTTCGTCGCGCGACAGTTCGTGGAACACGATGGTCTCGTCGATGCGGTTGAGGAACTCGGGCCGGAAGTGGTTCTTCAGCGACTCGTTGACCTTCTCCTTCATGCGCTCGTAGCTCATCGCGGAGTCGTCGGACGTGAAGCCGACGTTGGCCTTGCGCAGATCCTGCGTGCCGAGGTTCGAGGTCATGATCAGCACGGTGTTGCGGAAGTCGACCGAGCGGCCCTGACTGTCGGTCAGACGGCCCTCTTCGAGGATCTGCAGCAGGGTGTTGAAGACGTCGGGGTGTGCCTTTTCGATCTCGTCGAACAGCACCACCGAGAACGGCTTGCGGCGCACGGCCTCGGTGAGCTGGCCACCCTCTTCGTACCCGACGTAGCCAGGAGGCGAACCGACGAGACGGCTGACGGTGTGCTTCTCCATGTACTCGGACATGTCGAGCGTGATGAGGGCCGAATCATCACCGAACAGGAACTCGGTGAGCGTCTTGGCGAGCTCGGTCTTGCCGACGCCGGTGGGGCCGAGGAAGATGAACGAGCCCGAGGGGCGCTTCGGGTCCTTGAGCCCGGCGCGGGTGCGCCGGATGGACTGCGACACGGCGGCGACTGCACTCTCCTGGCCGATGATGCGCTTGTGGAGGTTCTCCTCCATCTTGAGCAGGCGTTCGGTCTCCTCCTCGGTGAGCTTGTAGACCGGGATGCCGGTCCACAGCGAGAGGACCTCGGCGACGGCTTCTTCGTCGACCTCGTCGAACAAGTCGACGCCTTCGGCCTTGACCTCGGTCTCCTTCTGCGCCTTCTCCTCGAGCAGCGACTTCTCCTGGTCGCGCAGGCGGCCGGCTTCTTCGAACTGCTGGTCCTCGACGGCGCGCTTCTTGGCCTCCTGGACCTCGCTGAGCTTCAGTTCGAGCTCACGCAGATCGGGTGGGGTGGCCATCCGCTTGATGCGCAGACGCGAACCGGCCTCGTCGATCAGGTCGATCGCCTTGTCGGGCAGATGGCGGTCGGAGATGTACCGGTCCGCGAGGTTGGCCGCAGCGACGAGCGCCTGGTCGGTGATCGTCACCCGGTGGTGCGCCTCGTACTGATCGCGAATCCCCTTGAGGATCTCGATCGTGTGCGCGAGCGTCGGCTCGTCGACCTTGACCGGTTGGAAGCGGCGCTCGAGCGCGGCGTCCTTCTCGACGTGCTTGCGGTACTCGTCGATGGTGGTGGCGCCGATCGTCTGGAGTTCACCACGGGCGAGCATCGGTTTGAGGATCGAGGCAGCATCGATCGCGCCTTCAGCGGCGCCGGCGCCGACGAGCGTGTGGATCTCGTCGATGAACAGCAAGATGTCGCCGCGCGTCTTGATCTCCTTGAGCACCTTCTTCAGACGCTCCTCGAAATCGCCGCGGTAGCGCGAGCCGGCGACGAGCGCTCCGAGGTCGAGGGTGTACAGCTGCTTGTCCGTGAGCGTGTCCGGAACGTCGTTGTTGACGATCTTCTGGGCGAGGCCCTCGACGATGGCGGTCTTGCCGACGCCTGGTTCGCCGATCAGCACGGGGTTGTTCTTGGTGCGTCGAGACAGGATCTGCATGACCCGTTCGAGTTCGTTGGTGCGGCCGATCACCGGGTCGAGCTGGCCTTCGCGAGCCGCCTGGGTGAGGTTGCGGCCGAACTGGTCGAGGATCTGGCTGTTGCCACCCTTTTCGTCGTCGCCGCCCTTGCTGGCACCGACGCCGGCGCCGGTTGGGGACTGTTCGCTCCGGCCCCCGCCGGTGGACCCCGACGGTCCCTGGTAGCCGGACAGCAGCTGGATGACCTGCTGGCGCACGCGAGAAAGATCGGCGCCGAGCTTGACGAGCACCTGTGCGGCCACACCCTCGCCTTCGCGGATGAGGCCGAGCAGGATGTGCTCGGTGCCGATGTAGTTGTGGCCGAGCTGGAGCGCTTCACGAAGCGAGAGTTCGAGGACCTTCTTCGCACGAGGCGTGAAGGGGATGTGGCCCGACGGCGACGAGCCGCCCTGTCCGATGATCTCCTCGACCTGGCTGCGCACGGCTTCGAGGGAGATGCCAAGGCTCTCGAGCGCCTTCGCGGCGACACCTTCGCCCTCGTGGATCAGCCCGAGCAGGATGTGCTCGGTGCCGATGTAGCTGTGGTTGAGGAGGCGAGCCTCCTCCTGCGCGAGCACGACGACTCGACGAGCCCGGTCAGTGAAACGTTCGAACATGGAGTGCCCTTTCCACGAAGTGGGATTCCGTGCATCGAGCCTACCGGCGCCCGCCCGGTCCCACGGGCCGTGCCAGCGTGACAAAAAGATCATGCGGAGCGGGAATACCGCCCAGTGCTCGGATCAGCGAGTCGGGCTGATGCCCTGCGCATCGGGCAGCGACCACAGCAACGCCTCGACGAGCAGCCGCTCGTTGGGGTTGCGGTCGAGGGCTTCGATGGCCCGGTGGATGGCTCTCACTGCATCGGCGCACGCGTCGACGTCGGTCGTCGCCGGGTTGACAGCGGTGTCACGGTAGGTCGCTGCCATCGCCGCGAGGCCGCTGCGCAGTTCGTCGGTGCGATAACGGCGCAGCTCGCGCTTGTGGCGCTCCTCGAGTTGCTTCTTGCCGCTCCCGCGCTCGCCGTAGGCCCTGATCCGGTCCTCGAGATCAGCGACCTCGGTCGCATGTCGAGCTGCCAGCGGCTCCGATGCGGCGTCGATCAATCCGAGCAGATGTGCAGCCGTGCGCATCGCGACGGCGCCGGTGCCGTCGAGTTCGTGGGGTGCCTCGGCGAACGCCGTGCGGCGTTCGGCGAGC
>JBGSII010000136.1:0-10247 GCA_041742555.1 Ilumatobacteraceae bacterium | reverse complement strand
GTGGGCACAAACCCCTCCCGGGCCGCGCTCAAGGCTTCCGCGACGGCGTCGAAGGCCGGTGCGCCGTCGCCTCGATGTTCGATCACGTCCTCCCACCATCGCTCCGGGTCGGAGTCGCCTGCCGCTGCGGCCAGTTCACGGAGCGGATCGGGTGGCGCCACCTCGGCGACGAACGAGGCGACATCGTCGCTGTCGCCGTCTGCTGCGAGGGTCACCGCCATGGGCAGGTCGATGGCGTGCACGTCGATCGCGTTGCTGTTGGCCCAGGCGACCGCCTGCCACTCGGGGCTGAAGGTGGCGAACGGAGCGAATGCTGCTCGGCCCGGCTCGGCTGGAACGTAGGTGAGCAACGCCACCGGCGCCACGAGTCCCGGCTCGCCGATCCACCGCAGGGCTGCATCGGCATCGGCGGGCACCTCGACGAGGACGACGTCGGGTCGCAGTTCGTCGAGCGCTCGCAGCACCGATCGGGCGGAGCCGGGTCCGTGGTGTCGGATACCGAGCAGATGCACGGTCACGGGTCGAGGGCGCGGCAGGCGTCGTAGAAGTCGTCCCAGCCAGGTCGCTCACTCACGACGGCTTCGAGATACTCGCGCCAGGCGACGGTGTCATGGACCGGGTCGCTGACGACGGCGCCGACGATGCCGGCTGCGACGTCACTCGGCCGGAGGGTGCCGTCGCCGAAGTGAGCGGCGAGCGCCAGACCGTTGGTGACGACCGAGATCGCCTCGGCGGTCGACAAGGTCCCCGTCGGCACCTTCAGGCTGATCCGCTGGTCCTCGGTGAGCCCGGAGCGCAGTTCGCGGAACACGGTGACAACCCGGCGGATCTCGTCGGCCGCTGCGGGCACCTCGGGCAGCGCGAGGGCGACGCCGAGCTCCTCGACTCGCCGGCGAACGATGTCGATCTCCTCTTGGACCGTTGCCGGGAGTGGCAGGACCACCGTGTTGAAGCGGCGTCGCAGCGCACTCGACAGGTCGTTGACGCCTCGGTCTCGGTCGTTGGCCGTTGCGATGACGTTGAACCCTCGTATCGCTGCGACCTCGGTGTCGAGTTCGGGGATCGGGAGGACCTTTTCGGACAGCACGGTGACGAGCGCATCTTGGACCTCGGGCGGCATACGGGTGAGTTCCTCGACGCGCACGATCGCGCCGCGTTCCATGCCGCGATAGATCGGGCCGGGCACGAGCGCGGCGGTACTCGGGCCTTCGGCGAGCAGCCGGGCGTAGTTCCAGCCGTAGCGCAGCGTCTCCTCGGTCGTACCGGCGGTGCCCTGCACCAGCAGCGTCGAATCGCCGCTGATCGCCGCCGCGAGGTGCTCGCTCACCCAGGTCTTGGCCGTGCCGGGCACGCCGAGCAACAGCAGCGCCCGGTCGGTGGCCAGCGTTGCCACGGCGATCTCGACCAGCCGGCGCTGGCCGACGTACTTCGGCGACACCACGGTTCCGTCGTCGAGTTCGCCGCCGAGCAGATACTGGACCACCGCCCACGGCGACAGCCGCCATCCCGGTGGACGTTCCCGATCATCGAGGTCGGCGAGCGCTGACAACTCGTGCGCGTACTGCTGTTCGGCGTGGGGACGCAGGACATCGCCGGAAGGCACCGACACACTCATCGACGGCGACGTTACCGACCCACCGCCATTCTGTTCCGACTGCCCGAGCATGCTCAGGCGGCGGTTCGTCGGTGGGGTGGTCCGGTGGTGTGGGTGGTGCCGTCGGGCAGGCGGAGGGTGAGTTGTCGGTTGGGGCCGAGTTCGATGGTCCAGCCGTCGTGGTGGATGTTGGCGTGATGCACGCTGCAGACGGGCAGGAGGTTGTCCAGGTCGGTGTTGCCGCCGTTGCTCCACCAGATGATGTGGTGGAGTTTGCAGCGGTCGTAGTGCACCGCACAGCCAGGAATGCCACAGGTGGCGTAGAGGCCGCGGAGAGCGCGTCGTTGTGCCCGGTTGGCGAGGCGGGTGGTGCGGCCCAGGTTCAACTCGCCGGGTGCGTACAACACGACCCCGTTACACACCACGACCGCATGCACGTCGGCATCACCAGCCAACGTGGCGAGCACGCGGGCAGGGATCTCGACGGGGATGGAGAACTCGCCGACCGGACCCGACCGGTGCGGGTTGTCGGCGTCGACCACGACCACGAACTCTGGTCGGCCCGGCTTGCCGCCACCGGCTCCGTCGAGGAGGTGGACCAAGGCGAGGGCTCGCAGGTGGTGTTGGCGCTCGACCGGATCCTCCGGTGCGGTGTCCGGGGTGGTCTCGGCGAACAAGGAATCCACGGCACCGTCGAGGCGGGCGGCGAGTTTGACGCCGGTGACCGGGTCGAACCGGCCGCGCAGATTCCACATGCCCTCGACATCGACCCAGGTCGACAGTCGCGTCGCCCGCCGTTGCCGCTCCAGACGATCCATACCGTCGTCGGTTCGCATGCGGCGGGCCTCGTCGCGAACCCGGCGGGACCAATCCTCCACGGTGGCCGCTTCGGCGATCGGGCTCAACTGGTCGCAGCGCTCGATCAGCCCCGCCCGCTGTGCGGCATCGAGTCCCGCCGCGGTGCGGGTGACGGCATCGATATGGGCAGCGGTGATCGTGCCACCATCCAACGCCGAGGCCAGATCCGGTGCGGCATCCAGCGTGCGGGATCGTTCCAGCGTCTTGGACGCAGCCGCCAGTCCGGTGCGGGTCGACTCGGCAATCGCCGCTTCGGGAAACGCCACTTGCTCAGCGAGGCGGCCGGTCACGTCGGCTTCGACCGCCGACAACCAGGCCCGCAACGCGGTCACATCACGCAACACCCCCGACAGACCAACCCGGTCAGCGCGAACGTCGGCACGAATCGTACCGATTCGCTCCACCCGCTCGATCACCCCAGCGATCTCCATACCGACAACCCTAAACAGAGGGTGTCACACAGTTCCCCGGACACAGAGGGGACCGGATCCGGCCCGCATCGGCGCCCCACCGCTACCGTGACGGCGTGTCCGAACGACCGCACGTTCACCGCGTTCATGCACCCGGACGGGTGAACCTCATCGGGGATCACACCGACTACACCGGCGGCCTCGTGTTCCCGATGGCGATCGATCGGGGGACCACCATCGACTACTCCCCCGGTGGCGACAGGATCCGGCTGCGCTCCGACGCCGAGGAGGGCGAGATCGACGTCGCGCTCCCCTTCGGCGGCGATGCATCGACCGTTCACCCTCGATGGGGCACCTACGTCGCAGCGATGGCAGCCGA
Source organism: Ilumatobacteraceae bacterium (assembly GCA_041742555.1). Taxonomy (GTDB): domain Bacteria; phylum Actinomycetota; class Acidimicrobiia; order Acidimicrobiales; family Ilumatobacteraceae; genus Sva-07. The sequence goes on along the minus strand of JBGSII010000136.1, from coordinate 7,006 downwards.
AGTCGCTGCGACCGCCGGTCTCGTCGGCGAGCTGACCAGCGACATCCCAGCGGGCGCGGGACTGTCCTCGAGTGCTGCGCTCGAGTGCGCCGTCGGGCTCGCACTCGGATTCGATGGCACACCCACCGAACTTGCACTCGCAGCCCGACGAGCCGAGCACGCGGCCACCGGCGTCCCGACCGGCATCATGGATCAGCTCTGCATCGCCAGCGCACGCGCCGGGCACGCCACACTGATCGACTGTCACACGCTCGTGGTGGACCAGGTTCCGGTGCCGACCGACATCGACGTGATCGTCCTCTTCGTTGCGCATCGAACCCTCGTCGGCTCCGCCTACGCCGACCGTGTCGCCGAGTGCGCCCGGGCCGAGGACATCCTGGGCCCGCTGCGAGCAGCGACGGCAGACGACGTGGCCGCCCACGAAGCAGAGCTCGGCGACGTCCCGATGCGTCGTGCACGCCACGTGGTGACCGAGAACCAGCGAGTTCGGGAATTTGCAGCAGCGCTGGAACGCGGCGACTACGTCCGAGCCGGCGCGCTGATGACGGACAGCCACCAGAGCCTGCGCGTCGACTTCGAGACGTCGACGTCGACGATGGACGCCGCAGTCGCCCGCCTGCTCGACACACCCGGCGTATTCGGTGCCCGCATGACCGGCGGCGGATTCGGCGGCTGCGTCGTGGCGATCGGCACCCCCGGGTCACTCACCGAAGGATGGAAGGTCGTCGCCTCCGACGGCGCCCGGCACGTCGAGCGCTCCAGCTAGCCGCCGAATCGCTGCGGGTGTCCTGATCCCCCACCAGAACAGGTCCTGGCCGTCCACTCGGAGGATGCGCGCGTCGGCGAACCCGTGGCGCAACTCATCGAGATGGGCGTCGGAGAATTCGTACGGCTCGCTCGGGACCAGCACGAGATCGGGCGCCGCCACATAGTCGAGTTCGACCACCGGATACGCCACGTGGGACCCCGCCCCCACCAGGTCGATCCCGAGCCGCCCGAGCACCGAGCCGCCGTAGGTGGCGCCACCGATCGTCATCCACGGTCGACGCCAGATGGGCACGAACGCCGTCCGGGACGGCGCCGCTGTCATCGCGGGCAGGTCGGCTTCGAACCCTGCCGGCGGCGCCGCGCCGGCCACCTCGCAGAGCTCACCCACCACGGCGAGTGCGTGCTCGACCGTGCGCACGTCGCTGACGAACACCGTGACCCCGCGCCGGAGCAGTTCGTCGTGATCCTCGAGTCGGTTCTCCTCACGGTCCATCACGACGACATCGGGTGCCAACGCAACGATCGCATCGACGTCGGGGTTCTTCGTTCCGCCGACATGGACGAGAGCGGGCTGCTCGCAGAAGCGAGTGCATGCGACCACATCGGCGCCGAGTGCCAGCAGCGTCTCGGTGCTGGACGGGACGAGACTGACGATCCGCGAGCGGGTCATGGTCCGAGCAGTCGACGCTTCTGGCGATCGAACTCTTCGGGCGTCAGCGTGCCGCGGAGCAGCATCGACTCCAGCCGTTCGAGTTGGTCGGCGACATCGGCGGCGGAACCGCCGCCCGGTCGAGTCCGTGAGGCGTCCATCTCGGCATGGATGACGCGTTGCACCCGATCGGGCTGACGGATGTCGGTGAACCGCTGTTGGCCCGACTCGCCACCGGACTCGATGAGCAGGTCACCAGCTCCGACGATGCGTTCGAACACCCCTTGATGGAAGTGGACGGTGTTGACGCGATCGATCGGGATCTCGATCCCCCGCTTGGTCACGAGGCCCGTGCGGAAGATCACCCGTCGATTGGTGATCACGAAGTGGGTGGTCAGCCAACGCGAGTACCGCACGATCAACCACAGCGCGCTCAGGGCCAACGCGACCAGCGAGCCCCACCCGGCGAGCGTGCGCGCGGTCGTGTCGACGTCGGTGCGAACCATCGTGACGACCGCAGCCGCGATCGAGACGAGAATCGCGACGATCGGCGGAGCCAGGAACCACCAGTGCGGGTGGAGATCGACGGTGACCGTCTCGTGATCGTTGAGCAGGCGCCGGGGATACACCATGGCAGCAGCTCAGTCGACACGTTCGACGGCCACACGCACGCGCAGCTCGTCGATCGCATACCCGTCCATCGTGATCACCTCGAACTCGCCGACATCGGTCGTTGCGACATCGCCCTCCGATGGGATGTCGTCCAGCGCTGCGATGACGTAGCCCGCGACGGTCTGCCAGTCTCCGTCGGGGAGTTCGACCCCGGTCAGCTCAGCGAAGAGCTCGACTCTCGTGCTGCCGCTCATCCGATAACCCCCGTCGGTGAGCTGCGCTCGATCTCCCAAGCGACGATCCGTCTCGTCGTCGAAGTCGCCGATCAACTCCTCGATCACGTCTTCCAAGGTGACGAGCCCGAGCACGAGTCCGTGCTCGTCCGCCACGAGTGAGATGTGATGCCGCTCGGTCCTCATCTCGAGCAGCAGGTCCTCGAGGCGGTGCTGTTCCGGGGTGACCATGATCGGACGGGCGATCGTCCCCGCTGTCGTCGTCGTCCACGATCCAGGTTCGAGGCGGATCACGTCCTTGGCATGAACGAAGCCGCGAACGTGATCGAGGTCGCCCTCGTGGATGACGATCCGGGTCCGGCCAGTGCGGTGTGCTTCGGCGGCGACCTGATCCGCCGTCGACGTCGCCGGCAGCGCGACGATGTCGCGACGCACGGTCATGGCATCGGCAGCGGTGAGCCCCGAGAGCTCCAGTGATCGGGAGAGCAACTGGTGCTCGTCGGCAGCGAGACCACCGTTGCCAGCAGACTCCTCGATCAGCAGCAGCAGGTCAGCGGGCGAGTGGGCCATGGCTCGCTCGTCCTGGGGCTCGACACCGACCAGACGGACGACACCGTTCGCGAACCAGTTGAGGAACCGGATGATCGGGCGGAAGACCCGGACATACATCCGGAACGACCCCGCCAGCTTCAACGCCGAGGCCTCAGGGTGAGCGATGGCCCACGACTTCGGCGCCATCTCACCGACGACCATGTGGAGGAACACGACGATCGAGAGCGCGATGGTGAACGCGATGACGTGGCGCGCGGTGTCCGACAGCTCGAACGCCTCTCCCAGCGCTCCCTCGATGACCCTGGCGATCGCCGGCTCGGCCACCGCGCCGAGACCCAGCGAGCACATCGTGATTCCCAGCTGGGCGCCGGCGAGCATCAGGGTCAACTCCCGGAGGCCGTCGAGCGCTCGTCGCGCTCGACGGTCTCCGTCAGCGGCCAGTTGCTCGATGCGAGAGCGTCTGGCGGCGAGCAGTGCGAACTCAGCCGCCACGAAGAAGCCGTTGAGCGCGAGCAGCACAACGGCGAGGGCGAGGCTGAACCAGCTGACCTCGATCCCGTCAGATGCAGCCGAGATCACGCCTCACCCCCGCTCGACCGGCTCGTTTCGCCGGTGGGCTCGTCGCTCGGCGCGTCCGGATCGACCCGGACGAGGAGTCGTTCGATCGCGAACCCTCGGATCTCGGCCACCTCGATCAGAATCCCGTCGACGACGAAGGAATCCCCCACCACCGGGATTCGTTCCAGGCTCTCGAGCACGAGGCCGGCCACCGTGTCGTAGTCACCATCTGGCAGGTCGAATCCGGTGACGCGCTCGATTTCGTCGGGGCGAGAACTGGCGGCGATCGACCACACACCGGGCTCGATCTCCACGTGGTCACCCCGAGCGGCAGGGTCGTACTCGTCCTCGATCTCCCCGACCAGTTCCTCGACGATGTCCTCCAACGTCACCACGCCCGCAGGCCCGCCATACTCGTCGATGACGACGGCCATCTCCGTCGCATGGTTGCGCAACTCGGCGAGCACGACGCTCAGCCCAGCAGCTTCGGGGACCGCGATGATCTCGTGCAGGAGCGACGCGACACCCGTCGCCTCGAAATCGGAGCTCGCCACGCCGAGCAGATCCTTTGCGTGGACGATGCCTTGCACCTCGTCCTCACCGTTCACCACCGGGAAGCGCGAGTGCGTCGATGTCATCAACGACCGGAGATCGGCGGCCGTGGCATCGATGTCGATGGTGACCACACGGTTCCACGGGATCATCGCGTCCGAGGCCTCGAGGTCACCGAAGTTGATGGCGCGTTCGAGCAGCTGGGCCTGCAGCGCCGTGAGGTGCCCGCTCTCGGCCGACGAATCGACGATCAGGTCGAGTTCCTCCGCCGAGACGGCGGCGACGAGTTCGTCCACCGGTTCGATCCCGATCAGACGCAGCAGGCGGTTCGCGGAGCCGTCGAAGAGCTTGACGATCGGGCCGGTGGTCTTCATGAACAGCCACGTCGAGGGCGCCAGCGCGCGGGCAACGGGTTCGGGTTTCGCGATCGCCAGGTTCTTCGGCGCGAGTTCGCCGAAGACCATCTGCGCCATCGTGGCGAACAGCAACGCGAGCAGGATCGCGATCCCGAGCGACGCCGACTCGGGGACCCCCGCCGCCTCGAGAACCGGCGACAGAACGGAGGCGATCGCCGGCTCGGCGATGAAGCCGAGCACGAGCGACGTCACGGTGATGCCCAGCTGGGCACCCGACAACATGAAGCTGAGCCGTTTGTGGACCTGGATCGCCCGTTGCGACCTGCGGTCCCCGGCGTTGGCCTGCTCGACGAACCGGCTTCGGCGGGCGGCGACGAACGCGAACTCGACGGCAACGAAGTACCCGTTCGCGGCGATCAACGCGACCACACCGATCAGCCCGAGAGCAGTCAGCACGGCGTCAACTTCGTTTTCGGGGTGCGGACATGGGTGGGCAGATGTTATCCAACCTGGCGGCTCGACGGTGCGACTCGGGAGACGGCCAGGACGGCTCGCGCGGGTAGTGTCGGACCATGTCAACGTTCCACGACTTCGAGATGACCTCGATCACGGGCGACGCGGTGCCGTTCGCTCGGTTCGAGGGCCAGTTCTGTGTGATCGTCAACGTCGCGAGCGCTTGAGGCCTCACACCTCAGTACGCAGGTCTGCGTGCGCTCCACGACGACAACGACGACGTCACGGTGCTCGGATTCCCGTGCAACCAGTTCGGCGCTCAGGAACCCGGTTCCGACAGCGAGATCCTCGAGTTCGTGACGTCCAAGTACGACGTCACGTTCCCGATGTTCAGCAAGATCGAGGTGAACGGCGAGGGTGCCGCACCGCTCTACAGGTGGCTGAAGCGCGAGCAGCCCGGCGATGGCGACAGCGCCGACATCACGTGGAACTTCGAGAAGTTCCTCGTCGACGGTTCGGGCGCCGTGCTCGAGCGGTTCTCCCCGATCACGACGCCGGAGCAGGTCGCCGAGGCGATCGAACACCACCGCTGACCGCGCTGACCGATGAGCGACGCGGCGGGTTGACGTGACCATCCGGTTCACCCCGAATGCTCGACCGACCATCGGCGTCGAGATGGAGCTCCATCTCGTCGACGCCGCAACCGGCGAGCTGGCGTCGGCATCGAACGAGATCCTCGCCGAAATGGGTCGGGACCACCCGGGGGGCGAGCATCCGAAGGCCAAGCACGAGTTGTTCCAGAGCACTGTCGAGATCATCACCGGGATCTGCGACAACGCTGCGCAGGCGGGCGACGACCTGCGCGCCACGCTCGCGGAACTGCGCGGGGCTGCCGAGCGTCGAGGCTTGACGCTCGTCAGCTCGGGGACACACCCGTTCGGCCTCGCACGAGAGCAGCTCGTGAGCCCGCACCAGCGGTATCTCGACCTCGTCGAGGATCTGCAGTGGCCGGCGCGCCGCATGCTGATCTGCGGCATGCACGTGCACGTTGCGGTGCCCGACGGCGGTCGGGCGATTCGCGTGATCGGTGAGCTGATGCGCCATCACCCGCTGTTCCTGGCGTTGTCGTCGTCGAGTCCCTACTTCGAATGCGAGGACTCCGGGATGGCGTCCGCTCGGACGAAGGTCTTCGAAGGTCTTCCGACCGCCGGGCTGCCTCCGTCGCTGGCCGACTGGGCCGACTTCGAGTCGTTCATGGCGACGCTGCTCGAGTCAGGATGCATCCGCTCGATCCGCGAGGTGTGGTGGGACGTGCGACCCCATCCGGACTTCGGCACGGTCGAGTTCCGGATGTGCGATGCGACTCCGACGGTGCGCGAGACGGTTGCGCTCGCGGCATTGGCCCAGACACTGGTGATGTGGACGCTCCAACGCATCGACGACGGGACGCTGCCACAACCTCCGCGTGAATGGACCGTCCGAGAGAACCGGTGGCTCGCTGCCCGATACGGCCTCGACGCCGAGCTCATCGTCGAGCATCCCGAGACCGGCCACCCCGAGCGGAGACCGGTGCGTGAACTCGTGTCGGAGCTGCTTGGAGAACTGCGGCCGTTCGCCCTCGAACTCGGAGCGATCGAGCAGTTCACCGATCTCGAGATCCTGCTCGGAGCGGGGTCGGGCGCTCAACGTCAACGGCGTGTCGTCGACGCAGGCGGTACGCTCGTCGACGTGGTCCAGCACCTCGCCGCCGAGCTCGCCGCCGACACCATCACGGCCGCTCCGCCGGCGTCGTGACCGCAGTGGCCCCCGCGTCCGGCGAGGTCGGCTCGCAGCGAATCGATCACTGGCTCGACGAACACGGTGAAGGCCTGATCGCACTTCGCCGGAACCTGCACGCCCACCCCGAGCTGAGCGGCCAGGAGCAGGCGACGACCGACCTGGTGTTCGAGCGACTCGAACTCGCCGGACTCACGCCCCGGCGCCTCGCCGTCGGAACCGGTCTGCTGTGTGACATCGTCCCCCACGGGTCGGCGTCCGCGGCCACGTTCGATGCTGCGCTCGCGCTGCGCGCCGACCTCGACGCGTTGGCCATGGCCGACGAGAAGGACGTGGCGTATCGCAGCCAGGTGCAGGGCGTCTCGCACGCGTGCGGCCACGATGTCCACACTGCGATCGTGCTCGGCACCGCGCTGTACTTCGCACACCATCGCGACCAGCTCGCCGGACCGGTTCGCTTCATCTTCCAGCCCGCCGAGGAGCGGGTGCCCGGCGGC
>JBGSII010000135.1:0-14707 GCA_041742555.1 Ilumatobacteraceae bacterium | reverse complement strand
GCGCCGGGGCGGCCCCACACGTCGTCGTTGCAGACCTCCAACGACCATGGCACAGCGACCCCGAGGTCGAGGAGCGTGCGCACGAACTCCACGGCGCCGAACTCGCCCTCGCCTGGCGGAACGCGGTGGCGGAGGCAGTCGTCCTTGTAGTCGGCGAGCGCGGGGACGGTGGTGCCGTCGCTCATCTGGATCCCGGTGATCAGCTCGGGCGGGATCGCCCGGATCAGTTCGAGGTCGTTCGCGCCGCGGGCGTGGTGCCAGATGTCGACGCAGACGCCCCCGTTCGCTCGGTCTGCCTGCTCGACGATCGCCAGCGCATCGGCGGCATCGACGATGTTCGTGAAGGGGAGGAACTCGAGGCCGACCACCGCTCCGTGATCGGCAGCACGATCGCACACGCGGCCAAACCGTCGGGCGGCGTCGGCGATCGAGCCGTCGTAGGATCCGATCGCCTGGACGTACCGGCACTCGAAGGCGTCGACGAGGTCCCACACCACCTGTTCGAATCGGTCGTACGACTCGGTCGTGGTCGCGGCGCCCCAGCCGGCGAGCACCTCGATCTCCGCCAGGCAAATTCCTGCCTCGTCGAGCATCTCGCGGAGCCGGTCGATCGTGAGACCCTCGTCGCGCAGCACGAGGTACTGGCCCGCGAACAGGCCGATCCCGGCGAATCCGCCGGCTGCAGCAGCGCTGATCCGGTCGTCGATCGGATGGTTGCGGTCGAGGCTGAAATGGCTGAGCACGAGGTCGTCGCCGCCGAGCTCGCGCGGAGCGATCACGACGCCAACTCGTTCGTTCGAAGACCGGCATCGAGCGCGCCCAGCTGGCGATGCGGCGGCCACGAATCGGGATCGAACATCGCCTGGAGCGCGATCCCGTCGACGAGACCGATCAGTCGCTCGGCCTCGACCCGTGGTTCGTCGGTCTCGGGCATCGCTGCCAGCAGCGTCATCAAGTAGCCGCGATAGTCGCGGTAGGCCTCGCGCTGCGTCGCGGCGAGCGCGGGATCGCTCGCGGCGGCTCCCGCCAACGCGACGGTGACGATCCAGTGGACACGTGTGTCCTCGTCGGTCGGGAGCGCTCGGACCAAGGTGGCTCGAAGCGCCTCGTGCGGGGTCATGCCGGCCCGTTCGGATCGTTGAGCGCTGCGCCGCTCGATCGAGGCCCTCAAGGTGAAGTCGAGCAGCTCGTGTTTGTTCGCGAAGTAGTGCACGAGCGTCCCGGTGGTCCATCCGGCCTCGGCCGCGATCTCGCGCATCGAGGCGGCGTCGACGCCTGCGCGGGCAATCACGCGCGCCGTTGCTTCGGCGAGCTCCTGGCGGCGGCGGTCCGCGTCGACGACCTTGGGCATTGACCCAAGATATCACAACTGTTAGAAATAGATTCGAGACCAACCATCCGTTTGTGTGCGACTTCGGATGGACCACCCCATCCGGAACTGCACACAAGCGTCTGACGACAGCGAGTGGAGCGAGCACCATGGTGTATGTCCCGACGCGAGGTGACGTTCCGGTTCGACTCGGACCGGGTGTCCAACTCGTTCCCGACTACGGACCGAGCACGATGCCGCGCGATGTCTACACCGACCCGACGCGCTTCGAACTCGAGCGCGAGCGGGTCCTCGCCACACATTGGATCCTCGCCGGGCGTTCCGACCAGATCGCGGGGACCGGCGACTGGCTGACGTTCGAGGGCCACGGCGAAACGGTCGTGGTCACCAGGCAGGCCGACGGGTCGCTCGCCGCCTTCCACAACGTGTGTCAGCACCGCGGGCCTGCGATCGTCGGTGAGCTCGTCGGGTGCGGTGCGAAGCGGTTCACGTGCCCGTACCACGGCTGGGTGTACGACACGACCGGGTTGGTCGTCGGCGTGCCGGACCGGGAGGACTTCGATCCGGCGCACCTCGAGGGGCTCCGATCGCCTGCCGTCGCCGCCGACGAGTGGGGCGGCTGGGTCTGGATCAACCTGGCAGGACCCGATGTTGCGCCTCCGTTGATCGACGCGATCGGCTCGGAGATCTCCGACGACCTCGGGCGCTTCCGGATGGAGGACATGATCCTGCACGAAGTGATCGAGTGGGACGTGCCGGTCAACTACAAAGCGATCGTCGACGGCTTCAACGAGATCTACCACACCAAGCAGCTGCACCACGTCGACGCGTCGTGGACGAAGGCCGCTCGGAACACGTCGTTCCACATCGTCGGCGACAACTACATGTGTTTCGTCCCGCGTGCGAGCAACGTCGAGAAGTTGGTCGACGACCCGGACCACCACCGGTACGCGATCTGCCACTACGTCGTGTTCCCGAACACCGTGTTCAACTGCAACCCGGAGCACGTCCAGGTGTTCAACCCGATCCCGATCGACGTCGACCGCACTCGATTCCTGTGTTGGCAGCTGATCTACCCGGGCGACGTGGACGACCCCGCCTATGCCGAGTACCACGCTCGCACGATGGCGCACTGGGAGGTGCTCAAGGGAGTGGTCGCCGAGGACATCGAGATCTACGACCAGCTCGCCCGCACGCGCCGCTCGAGCGGGTACACGCGCCACATCCTGAACGATCGTGAGTGCAAACTCGCCCACTACCACGAGAACATGAACCGCAAGATCGCTCACTGAGCGATTGCCTGTCTTTTCGGGTCGGGTCCGGGAAGACAGGGTGGTTCGTTGGTGCGGGGAGGCGCTTCAGAGTTCGGCGATGACCTCGATCTCGACGAGGAACTCCGGCTCGAACAGCGACTGCACGCCGTGGAGCGTCGTCGCCACGTCGGGCATCGCATCGCCGAACACCTCGCCGACACCGGCGAACAGGCCGTCCGCCATGCTCGGCTCGTAGCCGACGATGAGGATCGTCATCTTGGCGACGTCCTCCCAGGTCGCCCCGCCTGCTTCGAGTGCAGTGCCGACGTTGCGGAGGGCCTGCGCCGTCTGCGACGCGAGGTCTGGCCCGACCACGACACCGTCGGGTCCGACGCCGGTCTGTCCTGCGACATACACACGCTTGGTTCCCGACGCCACGACGACGTGGCTGTAGCCAGCGGGTTGCCTCAGGGTGGGCGGGTTGATCTTCTCGATGGCCATGGAGCGACGGTAGTCGTCGCGGCCACCCGACTCGGACGGCACCCGGAGCGAGCGCCCCCGACACCTTCGTTTGCGCACGGATTCGGATGACCCGTCCCATCCGAATCCGTGCGCAAACGGAACGTGGGAGCTGCTTGGTCAGGTGAGGGTGCCGCCGGTTTGGGCTTTGGCGACGGCGGCGCGCACGACGGGGATGTCGTCGTCGGCGAGCGGTTGCATCCAGGTCTTGCGCGCGAGCGCGGCCTCGACGAACGGCGCCAGCTCCTCGGCCTTGCGCAGTTGCCGGTCGACCTCGCCGGCGGCGAACTCGGGCATCACCTCGGCGGCGAACAACTCGAGCGACGAGCAGATGTCCTCGTGGCGGTTGCGCCCCGCCTGCTGGATGAAGATCACCTGGTCGACGCCGACGTCGAGCATCTGGCGAAGGTACCGCGATGCATCCGCCGGGGTGCCGATACAGCTGGCGAACGTGTCGCCCTGTTCGTTGGCGGCAGCGATCTTGCGCTCGATGGTGTCGGGGGAGCGGCGCGCCTGGAACTCGTCCCACAGCGTGGTGCGCCCCGGAATCTGGTCGTGTGCGACGAGCGCATTGACCGCATAGCCGAAGAACTCGAAGCCCTCCTGACCGCGGCGGATCGCCTCGGCCCGGTCCTCGTGCAGCGAGAACCCCGTCACGAGCGCGATGTTGGCGTTGACGGTGTGGCCGAGGGGCACGCACTCATCGCTCTTGATGATGTCGTAGTACACGTCGACCCACGACCTCGCCTCGTCCGGGTCGACGAAGCTGAACGCCAACGCACCGATGCCGTGGCGGGCCGCCACCTTGATCGTGTCGCGGTTCGTGCACGCCATCCACATCGGCGGATGCGGCTTCTGGCGCGGCTTGGGCAGCACGTTGCGACACGGCATCGAGAAGGTCTCCGACGTGTACCCGGGGTACGGGTCGAGCACCATCATGTTCGCGATCTGCTCGGCGGCCTCGAGCGCCATCGCCCGCTTCTGCTTCGCGGGAATGTCGAAGCCGTGCAACTCGAGCCGGGTCGCGCCCTCACCGATGCCGAAGTCGACCCGGCCGTCGGAGATGAGGTCGAGCGTGGCCAGCCCCTCGGCCGTACGCGCCGGGTGGTTGTACTTCGGGATCACCTGGCGGATGCCGTGGCCGAGCCGAATGCGCTGGGTGCGCGCTGCCGCCGCGGCGAGGAACACCTCCGGCGCGGAGGAGTGGGAGTACTCGTCGAGGAAGTGGTGCTCGACCTCCCACGCGTAGTCGAAGCCGAGGCGGTCGGCGAGCTCCACCTGATCGAGCGCGTCCCGCAGGAGGCAGAACTCGTCGTCGTCGTTCCACGGCTTCGGGAGCTGGTGTTCGTAGAAGATGCCGAACTGCATGTCAGCAGCTCAGCAGAACTGCCGCGGCCGCCACGGATCAGAGGTGACCGAGGTCATGCGATTCGAGGTCACGAGCCGTGTTACGTTCTCCCGCACTTCAACAAGGGGGCTTGGTTGATGGAATCACAACTACTCGAACTGCTGCGGGAGTACTTCCCGGAGGCGGAGCACATCGAGGTCACCGGGTTCGAGCCGATACCCGGCGGATACTCCCGCGAGACCTACCGCTTCGACGCCGTCGTGCGGTCATCGGTGGGCGAGGAGCACCATCCGCTGATCCTGCGCAAGGACCCGCCCGCCGCGGTGTCGATCCTGCAGACGAGTCGCGAGATCGAACACGACCTGATCGAAGCCCTGCGGATGCACACCGACATCCCGATCGGTCGCAGCCTGGGCCACGAGCCCGATCCCGAACGCTTCGGTGAGCCGGCGATGGTCATCCAACGGATGCACGGCAACTCGCGCACGTCCGATCTGTTCCACGACGGGCCCGACGTCCACCATGCCGACGACGTGATGCGCCATCTCTGCGAGGTGCTCGTGGAGTTGCACTCGGTCGACATCTCGACGATCGACCCGCACGGTCGCCTCGCCGACCCCCGCGGCGAAGGCGTCGACGCCACGACGTGGGACACCTACATCGACACGACGGTCGAGTACTACATCCGCTCGTTTCCCGACGTCAACTTCGACCCGACGGTCACGTTCGTGCTCGACCTGTTCCTCACGCTGCGTCGCAACAAGCCGCGGCCGCTGCCGCTCGTGCTGGTGCACGGCGACTTCAACCCGGCCAACTTCCTCTACGAGGGCGGACGTGTCACCGCATTGATCGACTGGGAGAACGCCCGCATCGGAGATCCGCGAGAAGACCTCGGTTGGATGACCACGATGGACATCCTGTCCAACACGAACGTGATGGCGCACCCGGTCGACGAGGGCGGCTTCCTGGCCTACTACAACAAGTTGACCGGCTTCGACATCACCCAGGACGAGGTCGACTACTTCACGCTGTTCGGGACCGCGAACATCGCCGTCCCGGTGAACGCCGCAATCAAGCGTCGTCTCGACGGGGAGACCACGGAGTTCATGCACCTCTACCTGGTGCAGTCGTCGCTCGGCACGGTCCCGAATCTGCTCCGCCTGCTCGACTACCCGGGGGTATCGCAATGAACACGTCACCGAGCATCGATCAGATGCTGGAGGGAGTGCTGATCAGCATCAGCACCGACATCCTCCCGAACGTCGTCAACCCGAAGGCGGCGGCAACCGCGCAGATGATGCAGTCGGTGATCCAGGGAATCCGCCAACTCCTGCCGGTGTATGACCAGTACCTCGCCGAGGAACACAACCAGATGTTGGGTGTGCTGCGCGAGGTCGCCGGAACGATCGTCGGATCGTCGGGTCCGGCAGCCGACCGGATCCGAGAGCGGGCGGCCGCCCTCGCGAACAGCGCCGAGCTCCCGATGCCGCTCGATCGAGACGCCGTGATGGCCGCGCATCGTCGACTCGGCGTCGCCCTGCAGGAGTCGATGATCGACCTCGACGAACTGCAGCGAGCCGGTGACACCGACGCGGACGCCGGCCTGGAGGCGATCCGCGGACACCTGGGCCCGCGGATCGCTCGCGACACGCAGACGTTCCTCGTCGGCGACGCCCTGCTCGGTCGCGGCTGATTGCAGCGGGGTTCGATTGCAGCAGGGGTCAGACCCCTGCTGCAATCGTCAGTCGGCTTGGGCGGCGGCGATCGCTTCGTTGGTGAACTGGGCGAACTTGATGGTGTCGAAGGCCACCACGAGGTTCGCTTCGGTCTCGATGATCACGCGGTGCGGTGAGTCGAGGAACTTGCGGAATCCCTTGCGGTACTCGTCGTCGGGGCTCGACGCGACGCCCGAGAGCGTGTCGTAGAACCAGCTCTTCAACTCGTCGAATCCGGGATCGCCGTTCGAGTGCACGATCGAGTCGCCCTTGTACGACGCCGTCTTGCCGCCGCGGTTGATCACGATGCCCGACTGGGGCCGCTTCTTCAGCGCGGGGACGCGCTTGCGCCGGTCGGCGCACGTGGTCCAGAACTTGCCGTCGCGCCACACGTACGCGACCACGACGCCGACGGGGTATCCCTGGGCGTTGGTCCAGTTGAAGATGCACTCCCCACCGGTCTCCACGAGCTTCGCGAGCTCGTCGGCGTCGAGTTGCATCGAGGTCAGGTCTTCGTAGTCAACGGGTTGGTCCGTCATCGGTTCTCCCTCCGAGTCGTCGCGGGAAACGTACCACGGGTAAATTTCAGACCTTCGACCGGAGAGGGAGCATCCACACATGAAGTTCGGATTGGCGTTCGCCAGCAGCATCGCGATCGACGGCCCCGCGACGATGGAGATCTGTCGCCGTGCCGAGGCAGCGGGGTTCGAGTCGCTGTGGGGAGGCGAGCACGTGATCCTTCCGTCGGTGATCGAGTCGTCGTATCCGTACACGGCAGACGGCAAGATCCCCGCCCTGCCCGACACGCCGATTCCCGACCCGTTGATCTGGCTCGCATTCGCGGCGGCGGCCGCACCCACCATGCGCCTCGGAACGTGCATCCTCATCGTGCCGCAGCGCAATCCGCTGATCCTGGCGAAGGAACTCGCGACGCTCGACCAGTTGTCGGGCGGCAAGATCGAACTCGGCCTCGGCGTCGGCTGGCTCGAAGAGGAGTTCAAGGCGCTCGGCGTTCCGTGGGAGCGGCGTGGGGCCCGTAACGACGAGTACATCGAAGCGATGCGCACGCTGTGGTCCGGCCCCGAAGTCGAGTTCCACGGCGAGTTCGTCGACTTCCCGAAGGTCACCTGCAGCCCGCGGCCGGTGCAGGCGTCGATCCCGATCCTCGTGGGCGGCGACAGCGAGGTCGCCATCAAGCGTGCGGCCCGGCTGGCCGACGGCTACTTCCCTGGCGAAGGCGCAACCGACCGGCTCGCCGCGCTGATCGCACGGGTCCGTCAGGCCGCCGAAGATGTCGGCCGCGACCCCGACGAGATCGAGATCAACGCGATGTTCAGCCACCACATGGGCGACCCCGCGGCCGGCGTCGAGCAACTCACCGAGCTCGGCGTCGGCCGGATCATGGTGCCGGCGTTCTTCTTCGGCGGCGACGGCGGCCTCGACCGGATGGACGAGTTCGCCGGGCGCGCCATCGGCTCGGCCAACTGACCTCCCCCGTTTGTGTACGGATTCGGAGGGGACGGTCCATCCGAATCCGTACACAAACGGGGGAGGTTCCTCACGATCGACCATCACTGCAACGAAGGAGCACCACATGCACAGTTTCGATCTCACGGGCAAGGTCGCCGTCGTCACCGGCGGCGGCCAGGGCATCGGTGAGGGCATCGCCCACACCTACGCCGACGCCGGCGCGGCGGTCGTCGTGGCGGCCCGTCACGTCGACCGCGTGCAGGGGGTCGCTGACGCGATCAACGCGAAGGGTGGGCGGGCGCTCGCTGTGCCGACCGACGTCACCGACAACGACGCCCTCGTCGCGCTGGCCGACGCCACGATCGATGCCTTCGGTGGTCTCGACATCTGGGTGAACAACGCCGGCGGATCGACGGTGCGCTCGCCGCTGGTCAAGCTCGATGCCGCCGACTGGAACCACTGCCTCACCCTCAACCTCACGGCGGTGTGGGCGGCGTCGGTGATCGCCAACGAGCGGATGAACGACGGTGGCAGCATCATCAACATCACGTCACCCGCGGCCACTCGCGCCGTGCTCGGCAGTGGCCACTACTCCGCCGCCAAGGCCGGCGTGAACGCACTCACCCTGACGATGGCGATGGAACTCGCTCCGCGCATCCGGGTGAACGGTGTGGCGCCGGGCATGGTGCCCACCGAGGTGATGATGACCGCGCTCGACATGGACATCCCTGCACTCGAGAAGGTCGCCGAGCAGCGGATGCCGCTGAAGCGGCTCGGCACGCCGGACGACATCGCCGCCGCGGCGCTCTACCTCGCCAGCGACGCCGGCAGCTGGGTGACCGGCCAGATCATCACCGTCGCCGGCGGCATGTGAGCGGGCTCGCACGACCAACTCCATCGATACCGACACATGCCATTGACACCATTGAGAGGATTGCCCCATGACCGATCTCGAAGAGCGCAAGTCCGAGTCCACCCCCTGGTTCCTCTCGGGGAACTACGCACCGGTCCAGAACGAGTTGACCGAGTTCGACTTGAAGGTCACCGGAGCGATCCCGACGTCGCTGTCGGGTCGCTACCTGCGAAACGGGTCGAACCCGCAGTCCGGTACCGCCGGCCACTGGTTCTTCGGTGACGGCATGGTGCACGGCGTGCGCCTCAACGGCGGCAAGGCCGAGTGGTATCGCAACCGGTTCGTTCAGACCACCAAGCTCACCAAGGGACTCGAGGCCACCGACCCCGAGACGATGTTCGACCCGACGGCGAGCGCTGCGAACACCCATGTGCTCGGGCACGCCGGGCGCATCTGGGCCCTCGAGGAAGGCCACCTGCCCTACGCGCTGAGCCCGGAGCTCGAGACGCTCGGGTGCGACGACTTCGGCGGCAAGCTCACCACGGCGTTCACCGCTCACCCGAAGCTGTGCCCCGAGACGAACGAGCTGCACTTCTTCGGTTACTCGCCCGTGGCGCCGTTCCTCACCTATCACGTGCTCGACGCGTCCGGCGCGCTCGTGCACTCCGCCGAGATCACGGTGCCCGCGGGCACGATGATGCACGACTTCATGATCACCCGCGACCACGCGATCTTCATGGACCTGCCGGTCGTTTTCGACCTGTCGAGTCTCGAAGCGCCGTTGAAGTGGGACGACAACTACGGGGCCCGCATCGGGATCATGCCGAGGATGGGGACCAACGCCGACATCCGTTGGTTCGACGTCGACCCGTGTTACGTGTTCCATCCCCTCAACGCGTACGTCGAGGGTGACACGGTCGTGTGCGATGTCGGTCGCCACGCGTCGATGTGGAAGAACTCGATGGAGGACGGCGAGCCGTGCTACCTCCATCGCTGGAGCTTCGACCTCGCTTCGGGAGCGGTCAGCGAGCAACAGCTCGACGGCGATTCACACGCCTTCCCGCGCGTCGATGATCGCGTGGTGGGCCTCAAGCACCGCTACGGCTGGGGTGTCGCGCCTCGTGGCGGCGGCGACGGTGCGATCGTCGAGGCCGGAAACGTGGTCAAGTGGGATCTGCAGACCGGTGCGCAGCAGACCTACGACTTCGGCCCGAACAGCTTCCCGGGTGAGTTCGTGTTCGTCCAGGACGATGCTGCTGCGGGCGAGGACGAGGGATGGGTCATCGGGTTCGTGTACGACGCGGCCGAGGACAGCTCCGACCTGGTGATCCTCGACGGCTCGGCGCCGGGCACCGACCCGGTCGCGCGGGTGCACTTGCCCCAGCGCGTGCCGTTCGGCTTCCACGGCAGCTGGGTCGACGACTCGATCCTCTGAACACGTCCCGTTTGCGTGCGGACTCGGATGACCCGTCCCATCCAGATCCGCACGCAAGCGTGGTGGTAGGTGGCTCAGGCGGGTGACGGTGTGCGGGCCTCGTCGGTGGCGTGGGGGAACATGATCTGGCCGGCGAGCACTCTGGAGACCGTGGACAATTCGTCGGTCACGTGCACCACGATGTCGTCCAACGAGACGACGCCGATCACCCGATCGTGATCGATGATCGGGATGCGTCGGATCGCGTGGTCACGGAAGGCGTGCACGAGGCCGGCGAGATCGTGGTCCGCGTCGACGGCGATCAGCCCCATGCTCATCAGGCCGTCGATCCGTCCGTCGGGCGGGTACGACCGGGCCACGCCACGAGTCACGATGTCGCGATCGGTCACGATGCCGACGGGCGTCTGCCCGTCGAGCACGATCACGGACCCGACGCCCGACGACGCCATCAGCGCTGCGGTGTCGGCCACGGTTGCGTCGCAACCGATCACGACAGGTTCGCGCAGTGCGAGTTCAGAGATCTTCATGACTCCTCCGTTCCGGCTGGCGTGTCTGCGAGGTGCACGACTCGGCAGTCCGAGCCGGGGAAGAGCAACGTCGCTCGACCGGTGTCGTCCCACCGCACCATGTACGGCGGTCCGCCGTCGTCGCCGCGCACTTCCTCCACTCTGCCGACACGACGAGGCCGACCGACCTCGTGGCCCTCGATGATCAGTTCGTCTCCGACCTGAGCGAACATGTGCCTGCTCCCTTCGACGGTGATCGATGTTGCGGTTCGAGCCTCGCAAGGCATCGATGGGAAGCGGTAGGGGACTACGTCCCGGGAGACGGACCCCGTGGGACGTCCGGCCCTGACGGCGCGGAGATGCGGGCGCGATGGTGGGTCCATGGAGAGCTTTCAGCCACACGGATGGACACTCAGGTTCGAGACGCGTGAGGACGAGGACCACTGCGACATGGTGGTGCACCTCGACGCCGGCGATCGATCGTTGTCGGGCTACGGACGGTCACGCCGCAATCCCACCGACCCGTCGAGGCCGCAGGTCGGCGAGGAACTGGCCGCTGCCAGAGCCCTGCACGACCTTGCTCGTCATCTGACCGAAGATGCCTGGGCCATGATCGAGGCATACCCGACGTCGACCGGTTGAGCCGTGACGCCACGTAGTCTCGGGCTGCACCAGCCCGGGTGGCGAAACTGGCAGACGCGGGGGGCTTAAACCCCCCTTCCACTCACGTGGAGTGTGGGTTCGAACCCCACCCCGGGCACATCTAGCAGGTGTTATCCAGATCGCGAAGCGTGCGGACGCAACGAAAGGCGCAAAAGGTGCACAAAAGGTGCACAGAGCGTCGAAGATGCGTACGCTTCTCGAATGGCTCGCGGGTCGGTGTTCCGCAAGAACGGAGGCTGGGCATTCCGGGTCGACGCGGGCTTCCACGCTGAAACGGGTAAGCGCCGCCAACTCCTGCGTCAGGGCTTCGGCACCAAGCGCGCTGCCGAGGAGGCACTGGCCGACGCGGTCGGCGCGGCGACCCGGGGTATGGCGGTGTCGCGATCGACGGTCAAGGTCGGCGAGTACCTCGACGACTGGTTCGCCACCGCCCGGCCCTCGTTGCGGCCGACCACGGCCCGCGGGTACGAGCAGTCGATCGGTCGGCTGACGCGATTTCTCGGCAACTATCAGCTGCAGGCGTTGACGCCGATGCAGGTGCAGCGCTGCTACACCGACCTACTCGAGTCGGGCGGTCACGGTGGCGGACCGCTGGCGCCGAAGACGGTGCGGCACGCGCACGTGGTGTTGCGCAAGTCGCTCGCCGACGCCGAGCGGATGGGACTGGTCACCCGCAACGCAGCAGCGGCAGCACGCCCGCCGACCGGTGAGAGCACCGAGTTGACGACGTGGTCGTCGGACGACCTGCGCTCGTTCCTCGCATCGGTCGAGGGGCACCCGTATGGGATCGCGTTCCGGCTTCTCGCAGCGACCGGCCTGCGACGCGGTGAGGTGCTCGGTCTGCGTTGGAGCGATGTCGATTTCGATCTCGGCCAGCTCGCCGTGGCGAACACGATCACCGAGGTCGGCGCCGACACGGTGATGGGTCCACCCAAGACGGCACGCAGTCGTCGCAACGTGTACCTCGACCGTCGGACACTGACGGCGTTGCGCGAGCATCGCCAACGCCAGCGGGAGCTACGGCTCGCCGCGGGCCCCGCGTGGGACAGCGCGCATGACTGGGTGCTGACCGACGAGCTCGGCGGCTTCGTGCGACCGCAGTCGATGTCGTACGAGTGGCGCAAGCTGATTCGACAACCCGATCTGCCGCGGATCCGTCTCCACGACCTCCGCCACACCCATGCGACATTGGCGCTGAAGGCTGGCGTGCACCCCAAGGTCGTGTCCGAGCGCCTTGGCCACGCCAACGTCGGCATCACCCTCGACCTTTACTCCCACGTGGTGCCCTCGCTTGCCCGAGATGCGGCTGAACAGATCATGAGTTCCACCTACGGAGACAGCCATGAGTCCGGCTGAGCGGATACCCCGCGTCAGACTGACCCCGATCCCCGACGACGGAGTGTTCGTCGTGCGTGGCGACGAACTCGATCCCGCGGTACTCGCCGAGGATGCCACGGCGTTCCGGGAGCGCTTTTCGGAGTGGGGCAGGTTTGGGATCTCTGCGTTCTATGCAGCATCCGAGGACGAGGTCGATGCGATCTGCCAGACGCGGCTGGTGCGCTTCGAGGTGATTGTCGTGTTCGAGCGCGCTGCGCTGGAGTCCGCCGGCATCGAGGTTGTGCCGACGTTTCGCACGCCGCACGTCACCCTGTGCCACGTTGGCCTCGACCAGCTGATCCAACGGCTGACGGCGTGTGATCACGCCGATCGTCTGAACCCCTATCATGTTCCCGACGAGGGAGATGACCAGTGGTAGCCACGTTGGACTTGCGAGTGGATCTGAACACCGAAGACGACACGGGTCTGCCGTGGGCCTTTCTTCGCGACGCTCGTGATCCGACGCTGGTTCGTGAAGGCGCGTGGCTGATTGTCGGCTCCGGCAACGTCCGTGCGGTTGCGCAAGTGGAACAGATCGCTGGCGAACTCGTTTGGGTGCGCCCGCTGCCCGGCCCGGTCAGCCAGTACCGGCATCTGCTCGGCGACCGCGGCGTCGCGTAGCTCTCACTCGCACGAGTTCCGCGTCATCGAGGAAGTCCAAGGTCAGCTGGCGGTCGCGTCGGTGGTCATCGGAGCGACGCCGGCTACGTCAGCAGCCCCTCGAGATCGTGGCGCAGCACCACGATGCGTCGGCCGAACCGTCGCGACGGAATCTCCCCGCGGCGCACGCACTCGTACGCCGTTGAACGGGAGATACCGAGCAACGCGGCGACCTCGGCGACGGTGTAGGTCCGTCGGCGGTTGGCCACCGGTTCCGGTCGGGTCGGAGGACTCCCGGGGTCGCTGAGGGCTCTGCGAGGAGGGCGGGCTGTTGAGGGTGCTGCTCGAATGATCGATGTGCGGTTCATGGTGCCGATCGTGCGCAAAGAGAACTCATCGAATCACTCCCACGACCACACACACGATCGCTACCACCGTCGGTCGGCAATGTCGGATGACTACCCGGATCGCTCCCTTCCCCTGGTCAGCGCACTCCTGCACACACCCGACCGCTCACACGTCTTGCGTATCGCCGCACCTCGGGTTGGATAGTCGTCGCTGCCTTCAGGCAGCTCGGACGACCTGACCACGGCCCGCCTCGACCGTGTCCGGTCGACGATGCCACGGGCTGTCGACCATCTTGAAGGCGCACGTCCGGGTAGGAGTCGACGCTCGCTCGGCCACCAAGCCGTCACCGACGGGGTTCGAAACCAGCGGGCAATCGAAGTCGGCTTCCGGTGTGAGGTTCCAATTTGTTGGCGGACGAGTGGCGGCGGGACGGTAGGGGAGCCCTCACATGTCATTACCCGGTTGGTGCACAGTTACGTTTCGTTCCGTAACGGCGGTCTCGGCCGCAGGCCGGTGCAGCTCAGTCCTTGTATCGGTCTCGCTTTGCGGCTCTGCGCCGCTCAGCGCGATTGGGTCCTTGGGGTTGAGCGACCGGGGTGGTCAGGGCAATTCGTGCCCGGAGGGCTGCGTTCTCGGCCCTGAGTTCGGCGAAGCCTTCTCGCAGCAACTCGAGCTCTTCCTCGCGCCGATCCCCGGCGGTGAGCAGTCCGTCCAGTTCTGCCCTGGCCCGATCAAGCGTGCGCTGTGTCGATTGGTGTCGTCGACGCTCGGTCTGTAGCGCCGCGTTCGACTCGGACAGCGCGGCAATGGCTGCCACGAGATCGGCCTGCAGCTGCCGGGCGCGTTCGACCGCCCGAGCGAGATCGTCGCCGTCGACGAGCGCCTCTTCGAACGTCGTGGGTTCTTCCTCGCCGCGTTGCCGAGCGCGGAATGCCCGTACACGGTCGGCGTCAGAACGCCATTTGCGTGGCCGTCCACCTTTGCCAGGGACCGTCATGGTGGGAGTGTAACGAAACGCAACGATTGGGCGCATCCACCGGGTAATACTCTGTGAGGGAGCTGCTGGCTGGAACTGCAGTGATTATGCGGTGGGCCGATCGAGCCAAGAGGTCCAACACTTCGCCGGATATCACTCGTCCGATTGTCCGTTGGGTTACGCGATTACCGAGCGGGTAGACGGGAGTGCCGGCTCGCCTCAGTTCTCAGTCGAGTTGCTCGTCGGGCCAATCGAGATCGAGCTCGATGCCGAGCAGCACAATGCTGTCGTCGCTGACGAGCTGCCCGACGACC
>JBGSII010000134.1:0-9662 GCA_041742555.1 Ilumatobacteraceae bacterium | reverse complement strand
TCTTGTGCACCTCGTCGGCGCCGTCGTAGATGCGGGCGGCCCGCTCGTGGCGGTACCAGTACGACAGGATCGTGTCGTCGGTGACGCCGAGGGCGCCGTGCACCTGGATCGCGGTGTCGACCGCCTTCAGCATGGTGTTGGCCACCGAGAACTTGATGGCCGAGATCTCGTCACGAGCCACCTTGGCGCCGTGCTTGTCGATCATCCAGGCAGCGTGGAGTGTCTGGAGTCGGGCGCCGCGGATCTCGGCGTCGAGTTCGGCCACCCAGTGCTGGATGATCTGGCGATCGGCCAGGGTCGACCCGTCGGTGGCGATCACCCGCTCGTTGGCCCGGTCGCACATGAGGTCGAACGCGCGGCCCGCGATGCCGAGCCAGCGCATGCAGTGGTGGATGCGGCCCGGTCCGAGCCGTTCCTGGGCGATCGCGAATCCGGCACCTTCGGGGCCGAGCAGGTTCGACCTCGGGACCCGGCAACCCTGGTAGATCACCTCGGCATGGCTGGCGTGACCCGAGCCCGAATGGCCCATCACGCTCACGTTGCGCACGAGGTTGAACCCCGGCGTGTCGGTCGGGACGATGATCATGCTCGCCCGTTGGTGGGGCGGTGCATCAGGGTCGGTCACCGCCATCACGATGGCGAAGGCGGCGCCGTCGGCCGACGACGTGAACCACTTCTGGCCGTTGATGACGAAGTCGTCGCCGTCCTTCACCGCGGTCGTCTCCAACAGCAGCGGGTTCGATCCGGCCGTCTCCGGTTCGGTCATCGAGAAGCAGCTGCGGATCGTCCCCTCGACCAGCGGTCGCAGGAAGCGCTCGCGCTGGTCATCGGTGGCGTGGAGGTGGAGGATCTCGATGTTGCCCGCGTCCGGCGCCTGCGAGCCGAAGACGGTGTGGCCGAGGGGGGAGCGTCCCAACGCCTCGCTCAGCAGGCCGTGGTCGACCATCGACAGCCCCAGCCCACCGAACTCCTCTGGGTGGTTCGGCGCCCACAACCCCATCTGGCGCACCTTGGCTTGCGCGGCGGCGACCATCTCCTGCACGCGCTCGGGCGAACCGTGCAACATCTCGCCTTCGATCGGGATCAGCTCCCGGTCGACGAACTCGCGGACCATCGACAAGATGGTCTCCATCTGCTCCGACACCCCGAAGTCCATGACGACACCTCCTCGGGCGACCGTACCGATCGTCGCCGGCGAGTGTCAGGGCCGTTGGACCCCCGGGAGATCGCTCGGCTCCGGCGCCTCGTCGGCGTCGTCCGCGTCGTCGGGTTCGTGGTCGAGCGCGAAGTAGCGGCCGACCGCTGGCACCCGCTGCGGGATCTGGCGGACCACCGGCAACGAGAAGACGAGCATGGACACGCTGCCGACGCGTTCGTAGATCACGGCGTTGAGGGCGCAGGCGAACGCAATCGAGCGCCCGAGGAAGAAGAACCAGCCCAGGAACGCCACCAGGACGCCCAGTTGCCCGTAGAGCTGCGACGCATTGCTGACCTGGTTGGGGAGGTAGAGCTGCGTGACCATCTGGAGAACGCCGATGACCAGACCGATCAACGCGGCGCCGGGCAAGGACGCGCCGGGGTCGGTCGTCGTGCGGGGAAGGGCCTGGAGCAGCAGCAACCACAGCACGGCGTAGAGGGCGGTCATGCCGAGGATCGACACCGACGAGACGGCGATTCCGGCCGCCTGGTTGATCCGGTTGACGATCGCGGAAGCGAGCGACACGCTCATGACCAACCCCACGACGATACCGATCGCACGCACGGGTGTCGGTTGTCTGCCGCCCATCCGCCACGACAGCGCGCTGGACAACACGAGCGCACGCGTGAGCGAGTACCCGGTCGTCATCACGCCGAAGAGCCCGAACCCGAGCGCGATCCAGGGCGTACGCCCACCCTGGCTGAACGCGTCGTTGACGTAGTTGGCCATCGTGCCGGCGAGCCCGGCAGCGTCGGCGGTCGACGCCCCGTCTGCCGGCCGGCCGAGGATCCCGATGAGCCCGACGACCAGCAACAGGAACGGCACGAAGAACAAGAAGAGGCGCAGGGCGAGTGCGCTGCCCATCATCGTGCCGCCGGCCTCCTTGTCGCGCTCGAAGACACGAACGCCCACGTCGACGACCGTCGCTCGCTCGCGCGTCGATTCGAGCCGGGCCGTGGCTCGCTCAGCCTGCATGCGGCCCCACGCGCTCGCCCGTTGGAACACGCCTGACGACGGTCTGTCGGCTTGCGATTCGTCCACGTCACCCATCATGCACCCGGAATCAGCGAACGAACACGGCGACGATGCGGTCGACGGGCAACCCGGTGGTCATCACGGTTCGCCGAGGATCGCGAAGGTGCCTGCAGCGGTGGCGACGAGCCGTTGCTCGCCGTCGACGACCCGCCCGTCGAGGTGGACCACGTTCCGGCCGCGTTTGAGCACCGTTGCGGTCGCCGTCAGGTGACCGGCCACCGCGGGCCGGATGAATCGCAACGAGACCTCGATGCTCGCGCAGTAGCGGCCCGGCTCGTCGATCACGCTCATCGTCGACTTGCCCATCGCTGTGTCGACGAGTGCGAACAGCACCGCACCATGGACGACCCCGTTCGGGTTGAGGTGATCCGGCCCGATGTCGACGCGGGCGAACCCGACGCCGGGTTCGTCTCCGGTCAGCTCCATCCCGAGGAACTGCTTCAGCGGGAAGTCACCGAACCCTGCGTCGCCGTCTGCCATGGGCCGCAGACTACGCACGCTCAACGTTCCACCGAGGTCCAGACTCCGCCGCGTGCGCTCGACCGGATGGTGGCGTCGACGAATGCGACACCCATGAGTCCGTCGAGCGCGTCGGGGAAGTGCATCGCCAAGGGATCGGGGTCGCGCGCCGTCCGACGAGCGGCGATCGCCTCGGCGGCGTCGGAGTACACGTTCGCGAATCCTTCGTGGAACCCCTCCGGGTGCCCTGCGACGATCCGGCTCGCCCGTGCAGCGAGCGGCAAGGTGCCGGGGCCGTTCGGGGTTCGGATCTCGACGGGCGCTCGCGCGGGGCGGAAAACGAGCTGCGTGGGCACTTCCTGCATCCACTCGACGGTGCCGCTCGTCCCCGACACTCGAATGCGCAGACAGTTCTCGACCCCGGTGGCGGCCTGGGTCACCCAGAACGAGCCGCGGGCACCGTTGTCGAAGCGCAACAGCGCGCCGGCGTAGTCGTCGACGAGCCGGTTGGCGACGATGTGGCCCACGTCGGCAGCGACCTCGGTGACCTCCCGGCCGGTGACGAACCGGACGAGGTTGTGGGCGTGGGTGCCGATGTCGCCCATCACCAGCGACGGGCCTCCCCGGACCGGGTCGTAGCGCCAGGGGAGCGCGCCGGTCGGGTCGGGATCGCGTTCGGCCGCCTTGCCGCCTTGCACGTACTCGACCTGCACCAGCTGGATCTCGCCGAGCTGGCCGTCGGCGACCATCGCCCGCGCCTGACGCACCATCGGGTAGCCGGTGTAGTTGTGGGTGAGGCACAGAACGAGGCCGGTCTCCTCGACCGTGGCGAGCACCTCTCGCGCCTCGGCCAGGGTGTTGGTGATCGGCTTGTCGCAGATCACGTCGAAGCCATGCCGGAGTGCCGCGACGATGTACTCGTGGTGACTGTCGTTCGGCGTCATGATCGCCACGACGTCCGCGCCGTCGGCCCGTTGGCGTTCCGCAGCGAACAACTCGCCGGCGGTGCCGTACGAGCGGTCTGCCGCGATGCCGATCCCGCTCGCCGCCACCCTCGACCGCTCGGGATCCGACGTGAGCACGCCGGCGACGAGTTCGTAGCGGTCGTCGAGGCGGGCCGCGGTCCGGTGCATCGCACCGATGAAGCTTCCGGGGCCACCCCCGACGACGGCCAACCGGAGGCGTCGCCCGAGCATGTCGATGACCGGATTCGAGTCCACGAGCTGACCTCTGATCCGTCGCGTTCAGCCGTCGGAACCGTCGGAGCCGTCTGCTGAGCCGTCGTCGTGGGCGAGGGCATCCTGGTCGCGTTCGGGGAGCGCGGGGCGGAGCTCCTCGATCCGCTTCCAGTTCGGGATGGGCGCCGGTCGATCGGGACGGGGGACGAACTTGGAGATCTCGCCGTCGCGGTGGATGTACCGGCCGCAGTTCGGGAACACCCGTCGAACCCTCACGATGACCACCGCCTGTGCGCCGTGGTGCCGCTCGACGTCGGCCGGCTCGATCGACACGGTGGCCACGCCGTGGACGCGCATCCGCCATGGTCGTGCGGTGTCGATGAACAGCAGGGCGACCCGTCCGTCGTCGTCGATGTTGCCGAGCGTTCGCCACATCCCGTTGCCGTCGTAGATCGGGATGCGCAGCTCGTGTTCGTCGACCACCTCGACGAAACCGACGTCGCCACCCTTGTACGACACGTCGGGCCAACCGTCGGCGTCGACGGTCGAGAGCCAGACCGTCGATTGGGCGCGGACCAGGGCGATGTCGTCGTCGGTGAGTGCGTCGTGCACCGTGAAGGCTTGCAGCGCGCCGGCCAGGCGTTCGGAGTCGAAGGCCTGCTGCAGCGTCCGGGCTCCCTCGCCGTAGAGCTGCCCCAAGGTGATGTCGCTGTCGGCCATGGCTCTCCCTCCGGCGTGATCGGATCGACCTCCCGCCGCCGCGACGCTAGCCCGTGCACGACGTCGGGCGCTCAAGCTGCCGCTGCTCGTGCCGATGCATTGGCATGTCGTCGTCGCCGACTTCCGACAAGATCCTCCGGTTCCGAGATCAGACGGTCGACGAGCTGCGCGCGGCCGAGACGATCGAACTGCTGGACGCGTGCGGAGTGCTGCACCGCGACGGGATGATCGACCAGGAGGAGTTCGAGGCCAAGTGCATGGTCCTGGCCCAGCGAGCGGCGAGCGCCCGGCGGGTTCGCCAACCCTGACGCGATCCGTGGTGCCAACCACATCGCATCGCGTCCACGTTCTTCTGGGCGGCTCCGTCCGCCAACGTGTCGAATACCCTTGCGTGTGTGGGAACGCGAGCCGGTGATCGCTACATCGTGACCGATGACGAACGGGATCGGTTCGAGCGCGACGGGTTCGTGCACCTTCCCGGTGTGATGGACGACGACGAGCTGGTCGAACTCGACCGGGTGTACGACTCGTTCATGCGGGGCGAGATCGAGGTCGAGGGACGCGACCTCAACGACATGGTGACCGGCAAGTTCGGGACCGATCCGTCGAGCTACGTCATCTTCAACGTCATGCTGCCTCGGGTCTACTTTCCTCAGTGGCAGGGCAACGCCTTCGAGCGTGTCGGTCACTCGATCGCCGAGCAGCTGTGCGGTGAGGGGATGGCGCTCGACTTCGACCAGTTGCTGGCGAAGCATCCCGGCAGGGCCGATGCCGTGTTCGCGTGGCATCAGGACCAGGCGTACTGGATCAACACCGACGATCGGCGCACGGCGACCTGTTGGCTCGCGATCGACGACTCGACGCTCGACAACGGCTGTATGCGGTTCCTGCCGGGGAGCCATCGCGAACCGGTGCGTCCACATCGGCCCGCCGGCGAGAGCCGCGAGGAGCAACACACACTCGTCACCGACCTGCGTCCGGATGATCGTCCGGTGCCGGTCCCGATCCGGCGTGGTGACATCACGGTGCACAACGAGGGGGTGCTGCACGGTTCGGGCGGGAACACCACCACGTCGAGCTGGCGACGCGCGTACATCAACGCCTACCGCTCGATCGACACCGTGCGACGCGAACGCGAGCTGGGCTTCACGCACTCCCACAACGACTCCCAGGACCTGCTGGCCCGAGTCGACGGCCTGCACGCCTGAAGGCTCGCGCCGGACGTCGAGCAACTCTCGAGCGTTCGTTCGTGAGTGGTCCGCGATGACCGATCGGACTGGTTGTCGCTGCAGCGTGCGCTCGTCGTCGCGAATCGTGGTGGTGGCGGCGCCGGTCGGTTGTGCGAGTTCGCCGATCGGGAACCTCGACGGCGCCGCGTGTCAAGAGATTGGTTCGAAGACGACCACTGGCGTGTCGGCCGAGCGCGAGGCGGCGTAGGCGTCGAGCCCCTGGTCGATCTCGGCCCACCGGCGCCACAGCCGCTCGCGCTCGTCACCCTCGACTCTGCGGGCGCGCACCGGTCGCTCCGATCCACCCTTCAGGCGGACGACGGCGTCGGGGTTCGCCTCGAGGTTCAACCACCACGCCGGCAGGCCCTCGTCCCAGCCGTTCATCGCCAGGGTGACCGGGGTCGAGCCGTCCTCGACGTAGCCGAGGATCACCTCCCGCGGTTCGCCAGACCTTCGGCCGACGGTCGTCAGGTGCATGGCACCCCAGCCGCGCTTGGTCGCGGGCGTCCACAACACCCGGGCGCCGAGCAGTCGGTACGCGAGCCGGTGTCCCCGCCAGAAGAGATGCTTGAACCACACCGGCGGCAACGTCGGTGGTTCGGTCGTCTTCGTGTTCGACTCGGCCAGGACGCGGATCTCGTCGAGCATCTTGCGGGTCATCACGAAGCTGACGAGGCCGACCGGTGCCAACAGCCAGCGGGTGGACCGTCGGCCGTAGGCGGTCCGCTCGCGGATCAGCAACCGGGTGGTTCCGAGCGGCGCGGGCCGGAGGGCGAAGGTCCACTGGAACTCGAAACCGAGGCCCTCGTCGCGGCTGGTGGTCCGGCCGAGCTTCGGGTCGGCGGTCTTCATCACCAGGGCCACGTTCGGCTCCAGCAACTCGACGATCCAGCCGGCCGAGCGGTTGCGAGCGCCCCACACCCAGTCGCCGACGGCGAGCTGCTGCCAGTCGTCGACGATCCGGTCGGCGTTGTGGATCTTCAGCCCGAACAGGTTCTCGAGCCACGCATAGCTGTAGAACCCGCCGCGGTCGGCGCCCAGCTGCACCAGCCACGGCCACACCTCTTCCGGCGGGGCAGCGATCGTGATCGCTCGTGTGTTCTGCTCGACCGGTGGCGGCGTCAACTCGTCACCGGGGAGCGTCGCTGCCATCTCCTCCTCGGTCGCACCCCAGTTCCGCTGCCACGGGGTGAACAGCTTCCACAAGGCGGCGGTCGCCGCCACCCCGACACCACCGGTCACCACTGCTCGACGCATCGAACTCACCTCCACCCACCAGTCTCTGCCTGTGCGGCACGCAGCGGCAGGGCCCGAGGTCCACGCATCGGGCCGTCAGGCCCTCAGATCGAACGTCGCAGCAATTCGCCCCGGAATGCGTTCCGGATCCCGGAACGCATTCCGATCTGAAGCGCACCGCCCTACCGCAGTGTGGCGGTCGTCCGCGATGCGAGCAGTGAACCGTCGTTCGGTTCCCCGCATTCGTCGCGGTCGGGGAAGCAGCCGTCGGGGGGTGGAGGTCGGCCGGAGGGTGGAGGTCGGGTACGTCGTGTCAGTTGCGGCGGCTGCGCAGGTGGAGCGTCAGGTGCCAGGTGCGCTCGTCGCGCCGCGTGTCCCAGGCCCCGGCGAGCGCAACACCCGCGCCCACGGCGCACACGAGTGCTGCACAAGCGGACCCGACGTCGACGATGTCCTCGCCCGAGATTCGGCCGTGAGCAAAGAGCTCGACGAACGGATCGTGCACGATCACGGCGCCGGCGGTGAGCGCGGCGGCAGCGAGCAGCAGCACACCGCAGGCGAACAGGTGGCGGGAACGGAACACGCGGTGGGCGTCGGAGAGGGCCGAGTTCACGATCACCTGGACCGAACGAGCAGCGACGGCGAGGGCGAGGGCCACGACGACCACGACCATCGACGTCGCGAACGTGTCGCTGGCGGCGGAGTCGTCGAGCCGGTGAGCGACGGGATGGGCCACGACGAGCGCTCCGATCGCTGCGCTCAATGTCGCGAGCCGCGACCAGAAGTAGCGGGTGGTGGAGATCACGGTGGTTGGTTCGATCTCGATCATCATCCGGTTCCTCGACACAGTTTTCACCCTCCCCCCGGACGCCGCAAGGCGGGCCACTCCGGAGAGCGGCCCGCCTTGCGAACAGAGTGACTCGAGCTGGTCGACCCGTCGTGATCAGGCGTTGACGGGCTCGAGGGCCGGCTCGGTGACCGGCTGTTCTGCCTCGCTCGCGTCCTGCTTCATGGTCGAGCGGGTGTGCCAGATGAAGGCGATGCCCATGACCGTGCAGATCACACCGAGGCCGGCGAGCAGTGCTGCGACTCCGAGTGCGAGTTGCAGGGTGCTGTGGGTCGCCGCACCGACGCCGAGTTCGGCGACGAGTGCATGTGCGGTCCCGCTCCATGCGAGGTCGCGAGCCTGGCCGTCGAGCAGGTCCATGCGGTCGAAGCCCGTCCAGTAGCGCCCGTCGACCGGGACTTCGTAGCTGCCGGGTTCCAGGACCTGGCCCTGGTAGGCCGAGACCACACCCTCGTAGGTGCCGTCAGCGGTGAGCTGCTCGGACTCGATGGCGGCAGCGATGTCATCCTCGGTCAACACGATGACCTGGACGCCGTCCAGCGTGTGATGGGCGATCGTCGCCATCTGGAACATGTACTCCGTGGCGGTGTTGACCAGCGGGTCGCCGGGGTCGAGGTCACTGTCGACGACCGGGAAGTTCCAGTCGTCCTTGAGCAACGTCATGATCGCTTGTGCCCCTTCGACCTCACCGCGGTCGATCAGTTCGCCGTCCTCGTTGTAGCTGAGTTCCACGTTCTGTGCTTCGCTGAAGGACTGCAGGGAGCCGTAGCCGCCCTGGACCTTGCTGTAGGCGACGCCGGCTCCGATGAAGTATCCGATACCGACGACCACCAGGAAGATCCCGAGCAGTCCGAGTGGCTTCTTGAGCATGATGACCCCTTTCGTGGGCTCCAATCAGTTCGTGATCTTGTTCACGAACTTCGTCTCGCCAGCCATCTTCTTCCTTGCGTGCGCAAGTGTGCAGGGTCTTTGGCCCGAGCGAGGTGGGACCAAGGTCCCGACTTCGGTCGTCGCTCGAGCGGGACATCGAACCGGCGGGCTCGTCGCTCGACGGCGTGGATCTGACATGCTCGGCGGCGTGTGGGAGATCGGGGACGTTCGCGTGACGGAGATCGTGGAGCTGACGACCACCTCGGCGGCGCACTGGTTGCTGCCGGACGCGACGGCCGAACGGATCCGCGAGATCGACTGGATGGTGCCCGACTACGCGACACCGGACGGCAAGGTGCACATGACGATCCGGGCGCTCGTGGTCGAGGACGAGGGGCGTCGCATCGTCGTCGACACGTGCCTCGGCAACGACAAGCAACGTCCGGTCGAGTCCTGGAGCATGCGCTCGGGTCCGTTCCTCGATGATCTCACCGCGGCCGGGTTCGCTCCCGACACGATCGACACCGTGCTGTGCACACACCTCCACGTCGATCACGTCGGCTGGAACACCCGCCTCGTCGACGGCGCCTGGGTGCCGACGTTCCCGAACGCCCGGTACCTGCTGCCCGAGCCCGACTTTCGGCATTTCGCTCCGGACGGCCCGGGAACCAGCGACGGTATGGGAATCGTGTTCTCCGACAGCATCTTTCCTGCGCAGTCGCAGATGGAGCTGTTCTCCGGCGAGCATCGGCTCAGCGAATCCCTGTGGTTGCGGCCCGCCGCCGGCCACACCCCGGGCTCGTCGGTCGTGTGGCTGGACGCGGGTGTGCCCGCGGTGTTCGTCGGCGACCTGACCCACTGCCCGATCCAGATCGCGCGCCCAGATGACG
>JBGSII010000133.1:0-3076 GCA_041742555.1 Ilumatobacteraceae bacterium | reverse complement strand
CTGATCTGTCCCGGCCATGGCGCGGGCGCGGCCGGTGGCGGCGGCGGGAAGCCCGGCCTCGCAAGTGTGTTCGCGGTGGTGTCCATTCCGATTCGGTATCGGCGCCGCCTGCCGGCGCCTTGAATGATCTGTCCTACGCTCTCTGCGTGGCGACACGCGAACAGGCCGATGGAGGTACGTGGGTCGTCGTCGGAGCCGGGTCGGCTGGGTGTGTCCTCGCCAACCGGCTGTCCGCCGATCCCGACCGGTCGGTTGTCCTGCTCGAGGCGGGTGCCGACCTGGACGCAGCGGATCTCGACGGTCCGCTCGGCGGCCCCGACTTCCTGGCGGCGCTCGAGACTCCCGGGCGAACGCACGCCACGCTGACCGCCAGTCGACAGACCGGAGGCGCTCCGATCCCGTATCCACGCGGACGAGGCGTCGGGGGATCCTCGACGGTGAACGCGATGGTCGCGTTGCGTGGCGACCCGGAGCTGTACCGGTCGTGGGGATGGCATGACACGACGGACGCGTGGGCCGAGCTGGCGCTTCCCGAGGAGGAGGCGGGCGAGGCCGAACTCGGCGCCGTGGATCGTGCACTGCTGGCGGCAGCACCCGACGCCGAGCGAGCGAAGCTCACCC
The DNA here is from genome assembly GCA_041742555.1 of Ilumatobacteraceae bacterium. Lineage (GTDB taxonomy): Bacteria > Actinomycetota > Acidimicrobiia > Acidimicrobiales > Ilumatobacteraceae > Sva-07. The sequence goes on along the minus strand of JBGSII010000133.1, from coordinate 2,455 downwards.
GTCGGGGAGGGCGGCGGGTCACCTCGGCGGAGGCGTCGCTGTGGCCGGCACTCGAACGAGGCAATCTCGACGTCGTGGTCGAGTCGCCGGTGGACCGGGTCGTCTTCGATGCTCGACGTGCGGTGGCAGTGCGGCTCGTCAACGGTGACCTGGTCGCCGCCGATCGGGTCGTGCTCGCCGCGGGGGCGATCCACACTCCTGCGATTCTGTTGCGCTCGAAGGTCGACACGCCGGGTGTGGGATCGGGCTTGCAGGATCATCCGTCGAAACCCTTGACACTGCAACTGGTCGAGAGCGCTGTCGGGTCGCCAGGTGACCTCGTCGTCGGGGCGCTCCTGCAGCGCGATCCGTGGCAGTTCCTTCCGATGAACCACCTGGGTGCGGCGGCGCCCGGGTTCGGTCTCCTGCTGACGGCGCTGATGCGGCCACACGGGAGGGCGGGCACGGTCCGGCTCGCCTCCGACGATCCGACGGCTGATCCGCTCGTCGAGTTCGCTCTGCTCGAGGATCCCCGCGACCTCGAGTTGCTGGTCGCCGGGGTGCGTCAGGCGCTCGATCTGCTCGCGACGGCGGCTTTTCGTGAGATCGTCGACGAGGTCTACGTCGACGATCTCGGCACGACCGCAGACGCTCTGACGAGCGACGACTCGATTGCACGATGGGTGCGCGCCGGTGTCGGCGACTACGTCCACGCATCGAGCACGTGTGCCATGGGCACGGTGGTCGACGCCGACGGCGCGGTGGTCGGCTACGAGGGGCTCTACGTGTGCGACGCCTCGGTCTTTCCGTCGATCCCCGACGTCAACACCCATCTGCCGACCACGATGCTCGCCGAACGACTCTGCGCGCGCTGGCTCCAAACCTCCCCGCGATGAGCGAAGCGGCCGTCATGTGTACCTTTTGCTCATCGCAGCCCGGCGCTGCTCCGTAGCGATGAGCGAAGCGGCCAGATGGTGCCCCTTTCGCTCATCGCAGGGAGGTGGCGGCGCCGTTGCTCGTGTCAAGATGGAGACATGGCGACCTCGGTTGGGTATGCGCACGGGCTCCACGAACTCGACCAGGGGTGTTTCGCCTATCTGCAACCTGACGGGGGCTGGGGTTGGAGCAACGCCGGTCTGATCGTCGGAGATGGCCAGTCGTTGCTCGTCGACACCCTCTTCGACCTCGATCTGACGGCGGCGATGCTCGACGCGATGGCGGACGTCACGGCGGCTGCCCCGGTCGACACGGTCGTCAACACCCACGCCAATGGCGACCACTGCTACGGCAACGCCGAGGTGACCAGACGACGCGCCGACGTCCACATCGTCGCGTCGGCCGCGACCGCCCACGAGATGAGTGATGTGCCCCCGTCGATGCTCGCCGCGCTGAACCGTGCGCCCGGTGAGGTCGGCGAATTGTTCCGATCGTTCTTCGGAGAGTTCAACTTCGACGGGATCGACCTCGTGCTCCCCACTCGCACGTTCGAGAGCCGTCTCGATCTCGACGTCGGAGGCCGACGAGTCGAGTTGTACGAGGTTGGCCCGGCGCACACGGCCGGTGACACGATCATCCACGTCCCCGATGCTCGGACGATCTACACGGGCGACATCCTGTTCATCGGTGGGACGCCGATCGTCTGGGCGGGGCCGCTGTCGAACTGGATCGCTGCGTGTGACCTGATGCTCGGTTTCGACGCCGAGACCGTGGTTCCGGGCCACGGTCCTCTGACCGATGCCGCCGGCATCGTCGCGGTGCGCGACTACCTGTCGTTCGTCGATGACGCCGCGACGGAGCGTCACTCGGCGGGGATGGATGCGTTCGACGCCGCACGCGACATCGACCGTGAACTGGGCCTCGACGAACGTTTCGGCGAGTGGGGCGAGTTCGGTCGCATCGCAGTGAACGTCGAGACGGTGTACCGCACGCTCGATCCGAACCACTCGACCCCCGACGTCGTCGAGCAGTTCCGTCGCATGGCTGAACTCGAACGACAGTGACCGCTGCGTCGCCGGCGGACCGGATCGGAGACCACCTCGGGGCCGTGGACGTCGATGCAGCGATCATCGGAGATGGCCCGGCCGGAAGCGCGCTGGCGCTGGCGTGTCGAGCGCTCGGAATCGACACGATGCTCGTCGGCGAGGATGCCGAGTGGACGGCGACATACAGCACCTGGGCCGACGACCTCCTCGACCGGCGCGGCACCGAACTGTTGGACGTCGACGCCGTCGCCGCGACGCGAAACGACGAGGTGTGGGTCTACGGCGCCACGGCGCACCGGCTCCGGCGCGCCTACGTCACGCTCGACAACCAACGGCTGCGATCCGTGCTACGCGAGGGAGTCACGCATCACCTCGGCCGCGTGGTCGAGGTCACTGCCGGCGCACTCGGCAGCGCTGGTGGCATACGTCTCGATCTCGGCGCCGGGGACCATATCTCGGCGCGCGTCGTCATCGACGCGACCGGCTGGCCCGCG
>JBGSII010000132.1:0-2159 GCA_041742555.1 Ilumatobacteraceae bacterium | reverse complement strand
GGCGGCGCGGTGGTCGGCGGCCGAGTGGTGACCGGTGGTGCCGTCGCTGGCGGAACGGACGTCGGCGGCGTCGCGGGCCCACCGGTTCCGGTCCCGAACAGCTCGAAGTACCGGTCGCGCGACATCGGATTGTCGTCCAGGTCGTAGCCCTCCCGGTTCGGATTGAAGTACGACTGATACAGAAGACGGCCGGGACCTTCGGCAGGCAAGCTCGTGAACCATCCGTGCATGGCGTCGATGAAGGCCGGTTGGTCGTAGAGCCCGACTCCCCACTCTGAGTAGGCCACCGGCTTGCCGCGCGATATAGCGAAGTCACGGTGGAACTCCAGCCCACCAAGGGACCTCGAGGCGAAGAGCTCCGCAGTCATCGGTTCCGGAGACCGGTAGTAGATGTCGAGCCCGATCACGTCGACGTACGCGTCGCCTGGATACGCCTTCGGCCCAAAGCTCTGGAACGACCTGGGACTCATGCCCGTCCATTCGAAGCGGAACTCCGGAGACTCCGACTCGAAGACGTCGTGCACATGCCGGAACGCTGCGATGTATTCGTCTTCGCGGTCTCGGGCAGACCATGGATAGTTCAATCCGTCGAACTCGTGTCCCAGTCTGATGACAGCATCATTGAATCCACTTTCGATCAGTAGCTTCGCAACGGCTCGGTAGTCGTCGTCCCAGCGCCCAGAGGAGGTCTCCACCAGGTTCTCGAACACTCGCACCTCATCGTCCTCGGACCTGACCTTCCCTCGGCCGAACGCCAGCGGGACGGTCATCACAAGCTCCGTGCGCGACGCGATCTGCGGGAGGTACGCGCCTGGCTTCGCTGTCTGACCCCAAACGGAACCTCGCATGTCGGCCGGCGACTCGTATCCGGCCATGTGAACCACCCATGGGATGTTCACGCCGACGAGGTCCTCGTGCGCTGCGAACCGATCACCACGGTCGAATCCGGGGTACACACCGATCGTCGACGCAGGGTCGGACCCCGACGATACTCCCGATGCAGATGGGCCGAGGGCCGCCACGCCGAGCGCAACGGGAATCACCAGCCGCGCGAACCGCATGACGGGCGAAGAGGTTCTCATCGGAGGTCGCGGTCCCTGCTTCTTGCGGTGGTGGATGATTCTCGGACGAGCGATGCCGGGCGACACCCCTAGGCCCTGGTTTACGGATTCCAGACAATCACATGGTCGGTTCGATGCCACCCATCGAACTGATATGTCAGCGAGGGTTCCCTCGCCATTCATCCCGATTTCATCTCGGGCCGCTCGCTGCATCACCCGTTCACGTGTTTGTCACTCAGTGGATCACGTCCTGGCGATGGTGTTGCGCCGGAGCGATCGCCCGCCCCGGGGAGACCGCTACCAGCCGGCCGGTGGCCGGAAGGTCGCTCCCTTGGCGACAAAGATCAGCTGCGAGGTCATCTTCACCGGCACATGCGACCCGAGATCACCACCGGTGTAGCACGCCTTACCGCACTTCTCGTTCATGAAGATCTTGCCGGTGTTCGGATCCGTGAGCATGATCCGCCCAACCGATGCCTGCTTCGTCCAGTCATAGGTGCCACCCTTCTTCCACCAAGTGCTCGGCGCGGGCAGCGCCACCCGGTAGGTTCCCTTCGTGGTGAACACACCAGCCGACCTGCAGGTCTCGTACTGGAACCTCGTTGTGGCGTGACGCCAGAAGCAGACGAGCGCCTTCATCGGTCGGGCAGACGGCTTCGACTCGATGACGATCTTGATCTGGGCCGAGCCCCCAGCATAGTTCACCGGGCTCACGGAGTTCGCGGGCAGCCGGAGGGCAGGTTCCCAGTAGCTGTTCGTCGTCTGCGTGTCCGTACCGCTCCAGATCGTCACCTGCGTCGGCGCCGCCGCATCAGCCGACCCGCCCGACGGGGGGAATGGCTGCTCCAACGGCGGGCATGCCGACAGTGCACCGGCGGCACCACCGATGAGCAGCATCTGAACGGCTCGCCTCGAAAACGTCTTCGGATTGGAACACTTCGCGAGTGGAACCTCGGAGCGGCGGGGAGTCGACCTGGGGATCAAGGGCATGTCACGACATTAACCCGGACCGGACCCATTGTTGCGGTTTCATGACGAAATGTCCCTTGAGCCGCCAAGAGAACTCGGCTTGGGCTGCGCACGCGTCGAGGTGGCGGG